>NZ_JBILQU010000025.1:0-31315 GCF_044373035.1 Limnohabitans sp.
GATACTGAACAGTTGTTGAATGTACATGGGTCATAGTGTCAATTTTTCATTGTAACGATTCATCAGCAAAACTAATCAAATAAATAAAAAAGTATGCATTGCACCTATGCAAGTACACCAATAAAGTCTTCCCCAACAACACACAACAGATCGCGAAATGACCACGACGACAAACCCCACTGCTTTTCCCCAATGGAATGCTGAATACGCGGCAGGTTTAAGCGAGCCTGAACTGCTTCTTTACCGCTCAAACTTGTTGGGATCAGATTTGCGAATCACCAACTACGGCGGTGGCAACACCTCTGCCAAAATTCACCAAAAAGACCCGTTGACGGGGGAGAAAGTCACTGTTTTGTGGGTTAAGGGCTCTGGCGGAGATGTGGGTTCGATGAAGCTTGACGGGTTCTCTACGCTCTACCTTGAGAAACTCAACGCTTTACAAGGCATCTACAAAGGCCCAGACCACGAAGATGAGATGGTTGCATATCTACCGCATTGCACATTCAACCTCAATCCACGCGCAGCCAGCATCGATACGCCGTTGCATGCCTATCTGCCATTCGCACATGTGGACCATATGCATCCAGACGCGGTGATCGCAATCGCCGCCATGGTCAATAGCGAAACAATGACCAAAAAGGCATTTGGTGGAGAAATCGGCTGGTTGCCATGGCGTCGTCCCGGCTACGAGCTTGGCCTGCAATTGCAGCGCTACGTAGCCGCTAACCCAAGACTAAAGGGGCTGGTTTTGGCAGGGCATGGCCTTTTCACTTGGGGCGACGACGCCCGCAGTTGCTATGAAAACACAGTAGCGGTTATCGAACACGCTCAAACTTGGTTAGCCCAAGAGAGCTTAGCTCGAAACGCCGTTGCCTTTGGAGGCCCCAAAGTTAAGCCCCTGGAAATGAGTGAACAAGATGCCGTTCTTGCGCGCGTGCTTCCAGTGTTGCGCGGTCACGCTTCCCAGAGCGGCCACAAGCTCCTGCACGTTGACCGCCAACCTGTGGTGGTCGAATTTGTAAATAGCGTCCAAATGCACCGTCTCGCAGCTTTGGGGACATCCTGCCCTGACCACTTCCTGCGCACAAAGATTAAGCCATTGATTCTGGAAGAGTCGGAATACGTGTTGACTGGAGCAGCATTGTCCGACGCGATCGCAGCCAAATTGGCAACTTATCGAGCCGACTACACGGCTTACTATGAGCGCTGCAAGCGTGCGAACAGCCCTGCGTTGCGGGACCCCAATCCGGTCATCATCCTCTTGCCCCGCATCGGCATGGTGTCTATTGCCAAAGACAAGGCGACTGCTCGCATCGCGGGTGAGTTCTATGTAAACGCCATCAATGTCATGCGTGAAGCCAGTGCGGTTGATACTTATGTGGGCCTGCCCGAACAAGAGGCCTTTGACATTGAGTACTGGTTGCTTGAAGAGGCCAAGCTGCAACGTATGCCTAAATCCAAGCCATTGGTCGGTAAGGTGGCATTTGTAACGGGTGGCGCTGGTGGTATTGGTCGCGCAATTGTGGATCGACATCTTCAAGAGGGTGCTTGCGTGGTCTTGGCTGACATTGACGAAGGGGCCCTTGCACACACCGTTAAAGAGTTCGCGGCCAAGTACGGCAAAGACGTAGTTCGCGGAGTAGCGACTGACGTAACCAGTGAAGATTCGGTAGTGTCTGCATATACCAAGGCCATACTGGAGTTCGGAGGCGTGGACATTTTGGTGTCTAACGCAGGTATTGCGTCTGCTGCGCCGATTGAAGACACATCGCTTGCGTTGTGGAATCGCAACCAAAGCATTCTTGCAACAGGCTATTTCCTAGTGGGGCGAGAAGCGTTCCGGCTCATGAAAACTCAAGGTGTCGGCGGATCCATGGTGTTCATTGCCAGCAAGAATGGCATGGTCGCCAGCAACCAGGCGGTCGCTTATTGCGCTGCGAAGGCCGCTGAAATCCAGCTTTCTCGCAGCTTCGCGTTGGAAGGCGCCCCTTTGGGCATTCGTTCTAACGTGGTCAATCCCGATGCAGTCATTCGCGGCAGCAAAATCTGGAGTGGTAAGTGGAGTGAAGAGCGGGCGGCCGCCAACAATATCGGTGAAGGCGAATTGGAAGCCTTCTATCGAGATCGATCCATGCTTAAACGCAGCGTACTACCCGAAGACATTGCCGAAGCCACGTATTTTCTTGCCGCAGAACATCTTGCTGGTAAGAGCACCGGCAACATACTAAACGTAGATGCAGGCAACCTCGCCGCTTTTACACGCTGAATCAAGCATACGAAACACATCATGACTCTAATTGATTCCAGCCTCATTCAGTCGAACAATGACAATTTGAATCGCCATGTGGCCAACGACTATGAGCACCTCGGTGAGCAACTTGCGCGACGGAACATCGATATTGAAAAAATACGTGAAAGAGTAGCGGCATTTGGTGTTGCGATTCCCAGTTGGGGCGTGGGGACAGGGGGCACTCGCTTTGCGCGTTTTCCCGGTGTTGGGGAGCCCCGCAACGTATTTGATAAGCTGCAGGATTGCGGTGTTATCCATCAGCTGTCGTGCGCCACTCCCACGGTGTCTTTGCATATTCCATGGGACAAATGCAGCGACTGGTCCGAGTTGCGCGAAACCGCGAATTCGTATCGCTTGGGCTTTGATGCCATTAACTCCAACACTTTTTCCGATCAAACGGGTCAAGCCCAAAGCTATAAGTTTGGTAGCTTGACTCATGCATCACCCGCAACCCGCGCCCAAGCCGTCGCACACAACATTGAATGCATTCAAATCGGTGAGTGCTTGGGCAGCAAGGCCCTAACAGTTTGGATTGGTGATGGCAGTAATTTTCCGGGGCAGCAACATTTCCGACGTGCATTCGATCGTTACTTGGAAAGTGCGCACGAAATTTATGCCGCTCTGCCTGATGATTGGCGAATGTTTTTGGAGCACAAAATTTGTGAACCGGCGTTCTACAGCACCGTGATTCAAGACTGGGGTTCCAGCTATCTTGCAGCCTCGTCCCTCGGTCCTAAGGCGCAGTGCTTGGTAGACCTGGGCCATCACGCGCCCAATGTGAACATTGAGCTCATCGTCGCGCGCCTGATCGCTGCAGGCAAGCTGGCAGGTTTTCACTTCAACGACAGCAAGTATGGCGATGATGATTTGGATGCTGGCAGCGTGGCTCCCTACCGACTCTTCCTCGTTTTTAATGAATTGGTGGCGGCTGAGCATGAGGGTGTGGCTGGCTTTGATCCGGCTTACATGTTGGATCAATCACACAATGTGACGGATCCCATTGAAAGCCTGATTTCAAGTGCGACACAGGTGCAGCGCAGCTACGCACAAGCGCTGATTGTGGATAGGCTCGCCTTGGATGCGGCACAAGAGAGCAATGATGCTTTGCTCGCAAGTCAGACACTCAAACGTGGCTTCGAAACCGATGTCACGCCCATTCTCCAACGCGTAAGACTGGATGCGGGCGGCGCCATCGACCCAATTGCCACTTATCGCGAAAGTCAATACCGACTGCGCGTCGGTAAAGAACGCCCGGCTGCAATTGGCGGCGGCGGCGGCATCGTATGAAGGTGTTCGCTATGGCAGGCACCCAACCCAATCGAATCGAGTGATTAATTCATCGATTTCGAGTCTGGCCGAAAGGCTTTTTGCTAAATCACTTCCATATCAGGAGACAACCATGAAGAAACAACTAAAGACACTGCTCATAATCGCATTGGGCGCAGCCTTGTCCAGCCCTGTATTGGCTGCAGACAAAATTGCATTGGTGGTAAAGAGCCTGGGCAACGGATTCTTTGATGCTGCCCACCAAGGTGCTCAAGAAGCGGCCAAAGAACTCAAAGGCGTCGAGATCATCTATACCGGCCCTGCCAAAGCGACAGCCGAAGGTCAAATTGAAATCATCAATTCGCTGATTGCTCAAAAAGTATCTGCTATCGTAATTTCCGCCAACGATCCGGATGCGGTGGCTCCTGCACTCAAACGTGCATTGGATCGTGGCATCAAAGTCATTTCTTTTGATTCCGGCGTGCGCAAAGACGGACGTCTGTTTCACTTGAATCCATCCAGCAATTCATTGATTGGAGAAAAGCTTGTAACAATGACTCAATCTGCGATTGGTAACACCGGTGAAATCGCGATTCTGTCCGCCACCGCTCAAGCGACCAACCAGAACATCTGGATTGATGAAGCGAAAAAAGTTTTGGCCCAGCCCGCGTACAAGGGACTCAAGTTGGTGAGTGTTGTGTACGGTGATGACCAAACCGATAAGAGCTACCGGGAAGCGCAAGGTTTGTTCAAGAGCTACCCCAATCTGAAGGCCATCATCGCGCCGACAACCGTGGGCGTGGCCGCTGCCGCCAAAGCGGTACAAGACGAGAAAAAAGTCGGTTCCATTTTTGTGACTGGTTTGGGTTTGCCGTCTGAAATGGCGGGCCATGTGAAGAGCGGTGCGGTTAAATCGTTCGCTATCTGGAACCCGATTGACCTTGGCTACTCTGCCATCTATGCCGCCAGTCAATTCATCTCTGGCAAAGCCACCGGAAAAGCCGGAGAAAAAGTCTCACTGGGTCGTGTCGGCACCGTGACCATTGGCGCAGACGGAACGGCGGCGATGTCTTCACCGTTTACTTACGATGCCACCAACGTTGAGAAATTTGCCAAATTTTTCTGACCGTCGTTGATTGCGTGATGGGCGACCCCACTGAGTTGGGGTCGTAATTTTTCGGAAATCTGGGATCTATATGTCACAGAGTTTGTTGCAATTGCGTGGTATTCACAAACGCTACGGCCCAGTTCATGTTCTGCGTGGTGTGAACCTAGACCTCAACGCCGGAGAAGTTTTGGCGCTGATTGGAGAAAATGGTGCGGGCAAATCAACTCTGGTTAAGATACTTACGGGAGTTGTGCCTTTTGATGATGGCAGTATCGAGCTGAAAGACAAAAACCACAGATTCCAAAATGCCCAAGCTTCTCAGGCTGCTGGCATCATGGCTGTTCATCAAGAAACGGTAATGTTCGATGAGCTTACCGTCGCAGAGAATATTTATGTGGGACGATACCTTAAGCGTGGGGTCTATATTGATTGGCCATCCATGCACTTGGGTGCACAAGAGGTGCTTAATTACATTGGCGCAAGATTTACATCCAAAGAACTGGTCAAGAACCTCAGTTTGGCAGAACGCCATTTGGTCGAACTTGCCAGAGCGTTGTCGCAAAAGGCCTCGATAGTTATCCTAGATGAACCAACGGCCGCCTTGTCGCAGGCAGAGATTCGCGATTTTTATGGCATTGTTCGAAAGCTCCGCGCAGATGAGGTTGGAATTATTTTCATCTCACATAAATTTGATGAAATATTTTCTGTGGCAGATAAGTATTTGGTTCTACGCGATGGCATGACGGTTGGTGCTGGTGAAATCGTCAATACAACCGAACAGCAACTGGTCAAGCTGATGGCAGGTCGTGAAATTGATCAAATTTATCCCAAAGTGCACTCCCAACTTGGTGAGGTTGTGCTCAATGTGGTAGGGCTCACACATCCAACTGAATTCCACAATGTGTCGTTCACTCTGCGTCGTGGCGAAATTCTGGGTTTCTATGGTCTGGTTGGTGCGGGACGCAGTGAAACAATGCGGGCCATCATGGGCTTGAATCCAAACGCGACGGGCCATTTGGAAATGTGCGGCAAGCGATTGGTGGTTCAAAAGCCCGGTGATGCAATTGCAGCTGGAATAGCTTATGTGCCAGAGGAGCGCCAGCGTCAAGGTGGAATTCTTTCGTTTTCAGTACAGCACAACATAAGCCTGGCAGGGCTAAAACACTTTGCCAATATGGGGTGGTTATCGCACTCCAAAGAAACTTCAATCAGCCATCGCATGATTGAACGACTGCGTATCAAAACGTCAACGCAAGACACATTGCTGTCTGGTTTGTCCGGGGGCAATCAACAGAAGGTGGTGATTGGAAAGTGGTTAGGACTTGACCCCCAGATTGTGATTCTCGACGAACCCACCAAAGGCATCGACGTTGGTGCAAAGCAAGCGGTCTATCAGCTCATTGTTGAAATGGTCAACCAAGGACTGGCAGTGATTTTGGTGTCTTCAGAGTTGCCTGAAGTGTTGAATCTGGCGCACCGCACCATCGTCATGCGTCGTGGACTGCAGGTAGCCGAGTTTTCCAAAGAAGATGTTCGGGCTGAAAACGTAGTTGCAGTGGCATCCGGTTTGGATAAAAGCCACACGGTCATTGAAGAGGTGAGCGCATGAACGTAAAGTGGACCATTCGACGCGAATGGCTGTTGTTGGCCATCATTCTGGTGATCGCATTGGCGGTGGGATTTCGGGCTCCCGTCTTTCTGACCTGGCGCAATGCGCTCGATATCGCTAATGATTCGTCAATTCTGGCCATTTTGGTGTTGGGTCAAATGATCGTGCTGCTTACCCGTGGTATCGATTTGTCGGTTGCTTCTAACTTGGCCTTGACTGGAATGGTATGTGCCTTGTTGGGGCGTGCATGGCCCGGTGCTCCGCTATTTGTTTTGGTACTTGTTGCTTTGATGGTCGGCGCTTTACTTGGCGCAATAAATGGCTGGTTGATTACACGGTTTGATCTGCCGCCAATCGTGGTGACCTTGGGTACGCTGTCCGCCTATCGTGGCGCGATTTTTGTTGCTAGTAATGGGGCATGGATATCCGATCAAGATATTCATACATCTATCAAAGGATTGCCTCGCGAAGTCTGGTTGGGTTTGCCAGCGTTGGTCTGGATTGCAATTGCCGTGGTGTCATTGGGAGCACTCTTTCTGCGCTACCGCCATGAGGGTCGCGAGATTTACGCTCTTGGAAACAATCCGCATGCTGCCCAGTATGTCGGTATTTCCATTGCGAGTCGTTTGTTTCTCGTCTACACGATCTCGGGCATGCTGGCGGGATTGGCCGGCTTATTGTGGGTTGGTCGCTATTCGATTGCTTTCACCGAACTGGCTGCTGGATATGAGTTGACTGTGATCGCCGCCTGCGTCATCGGCGGAGTCAGCATTGGCGGTGGCGTGGGATCTGTCGTGGGGGCTTCCTTGGGGGTGTTATTTATCGGCGTGGTCAATGGCGCGTTACCGGTCATTCAAGTGTCGCCTTTTTGGCAGCAGGCTATTGCTGGTGCCGTGATCTTGATTTCAGTCGCTGTAAATGCCCGAGCCGATCGTGTTGCTGGTCGCCAGATTCTTGATAAACAAGGGGTGCGCACATGAGAGCCTGGAATACTTGGGAGCGTGTGCTTTTGGCACTGTTGGTATTGCTGTTGGTCGTATTCGGCCTAATACAGCCAGGATTCATTACGCCCGAAACGTTAGCTGATAGCACTTTCAACTACAGTGAAAAGGGCATTCTGGCGCTGGCGCTTGCACTTCTTATTGTTTGTGGCGAAATCGACTTATCAATAGCCGCTATCTTGGCGTTAAGTTCTTTGTCAATGGGCTATGCCATGCAGGCCGGTGCTGGACCAGAGCTTATTGTGATTGCAGCACTTGCGACAGGCGGGGTTGCAGGAGCGTTTAATGGTTGGCTGGTTACAAAATACAAGTTGCCTTCTATTGTGGTGACTATCGGCACACTTTCCCTTTACCGGGGGGTAGCGCAGGTACTTTTAGGCGATAAGTCAATATCCGGCTACCCCGAGGCTTTCTCAACCTTTGGTAACGGTTATCTGGGCGAAGTGATTGGCCAGCCTTGGTTAACGTTGCCCCTGGGGTTTGTGGTCTTTGTGATATTTGCCATCGCTGTGGGTCTGGTGTTGCACCGCAGTGTGGTGGGCAGACGCTTGTTTGCGATAGGCGCGAATCCAATCGCGTCACGCTTTTCAGGTATTGAAGTGGACCGTTACCGTTTCTTTTTGTTTGTGTTTTCGGGCCTTATGGCCGCTTTGGCGGCGGTCATGTTGACAGGTCGCATTGGTAGTACGCGTCCCAACATCGCTATGGGCTGGGAGCTCGATGCCATCACCATGGTCATACTCGGCGGCATAGCTATCGAGGGTGGACGCGGCAGCCTCATTGGTGTCGTGTTAGCGGTTTTGCTGTTGGGCTTGCTTACGTTTGCCATGGGCATGGTCAATGTGACGGGTATCGTGATGTCCATGTTGATTGGTGTTTTGCTTATTGCTGCCATGGTGTTGCCCCGTTTGCTCAAACGACGCGAGACGGTTGTATGAAAAAGGGATCGACCGAAAAATATGCTTTCCGGATGATGCTCAATCCGGGGTGCGCTGACGAGTATCAGCGCCGACACGACGCCCTATGGCCCGAACTGCACCAGTTACTCAAAGGGGCTGGTGTTGAGGACTACAGCATTTACTTTGATCGTGAGCACCATGTGCTTTTTGCGGTGCTGCGCCGTTTGCCGCAGCACACGATGGAAGAATTGCAACACCATCCGATCATGCGGCGTTGGTGGGCTTATATGTCAGACATCATGCGCACCAACCCCGACGGCTCTCCCTTGGCTGAGCCTTTGGACTGCATGTTTCACATGGACTGATCGTGGATACACGTTCGAAATCACTGACGCTGGTTATCGACATCGGCAAAACTCACGCAAAGCTATTGCTCATTGATGCCGAAGGAGAGGTTCAGGAACAACATAGCCGCAATAACGCCAGTGTGCTATCACCATTGGGGTACCCAGCTCTTGACGTTCATGGTCTGGAGTTGTGGATGATAAAGACTCTGCGCGCATCTAAAAACGCCAAGTTTTGCAGTCGGGCAATCGCATCAACCCACGGCGCTGCCTTTGTTGCCTTGTCTGATGACGGGTTGGCTTGGGAGCCTTTGGACTACGAGTGGGATGCCCTAGCTACTAGGCCTGATTTGCGGGCAGTTTTCTCTAAGGCTGCAGATCCTTATGAACTTACGTTTTCTCCCGAACTGCCCGCCGGGCTCAACGCAGCAAGCCAACTATTTTCAGTTCAACATCTCTATCCATTGGCTTGGAAGCGAACACGTTATCTGCTTCCGTATGCCCAGTATTGGGCGTGGAAACTTTCCGGGCAATTTGCCACAGAAGTGACATCTTTGGGTTGTCACACTCACCTTTGGGATCCATACAAGTCTTGCTTTTCTGCAATGGCTTGCCAAGCTGGTTGGGACAAATTTTTTCCACCGCTAAGGTCTGCATGGGAAGTATTGGGGTGTGTTCAATCAGAGGTAGTGCAAAACTGGGGCTTACCTGAAGGTTGTCAGGTTCATGTGGGTGTACATGACAGCAATGCCTGTCTGGCTCGGTACTTTGTGGATCCTGATTCGAAGAATCTGTCCCAAAATAATCTAACGGTAGTTTCTTCAGGAACTTGGACGGTGCTGATGGCACCCGGTGCATCGACCCTCGGACTGCATGATCGTGATGATATGTTGGCCAATGTGGATGTACTTGGTCGAGTGACACCAACGGCACGGTTCATGGGTGGACGAGAGTTCGAAATCATATTAGAAGATGCCTTGCCAGAGGAGGCTACGGTTGAAGGCATTCAAAAATTATTAAAAAATAAAGTTCAGATAATGCCATCGTGGACGCAACAAGGGGGCCCATTTAGACGCCTCAGTGGGCATGTTATGAGCAATGAAAATATTTATCATTCACCTATCGGCGATCATTTTACCAATGATATGCGAGCATCAATGGCTGCATTGTATTGTGCTCAAGTTACAGTTTATTTAATTAATCGCTTGTGGCGTAACGATCATCAAGTGCATTCGCGGAAATGCAATCGTGTGGTGATTGATGGCCCCTTAGTGAAAAATAAGGTATATCTTTCTGTTGTACAAGCATTAATCCCATTTATTGAAATATATTTAAATGAAGAATCTTTGGAGGGGACGGCACGAGGTGCTTGGATTTTGGCAAACTGGACCGAGTTTAAGGTCGCTGAAAAATTAAAAAAGGTTCAGAAATTCACATATGAAAATATTGAATCGCATTATGCCGAATGGTTAAAATTATTGGATGGCAAATAAGATAAATTTAGTATTTAGCTGTTTTAAATTAAATTATAAAATCCAACATGGTATTTAAAATGATTCCAGAGATTAATTGTGTGAAATATATCATAATTAAAAAATTTTCGACGAATCGGGGGAACAGACACGATTTCAGACGCGACAACGGACACGGGCTCACCTTGGAATTGAAGGTGAGCGTCGTTGTGCAAAATCATTCAGACATTGAACGGCCCCAAGCCTGACCTGCTGCACCTTAACGGCGGCGGGCTGCAACGCTCCTTGGGTAAGAACGTGATTTTAACCTTGCCCGATCATTGCTCCATCAAGGTTTGCACTTGCGTGAGTTTGCTCAATTCGACACCCTTGCACTGGCTGATGAGTTCTGCGCTCGTGCTGATTCCGAACTTTTGGTAAATGGTGGACCGGTGTTTCTTGGCGGTACCCGGCTGGATGCCGGTGATTTCGGCTATTCCTTTGTTGGTCAAGCCCTGCACAATGAGCACGAAGATTTCCTGCTCACGGGTGGACAGCGTGGCGAAGGAACGCCTCAAGGCATCGGTGTTGATGAACTCTTGGTTGCGCTGTCGGTCCATGTCCAGGGCCTTGTCCACCACTTGGCACAGTTTTTCCCGATTGAAGGGTTTGAGCAGGAAATCGACCGCGCCGAGTCGGAACGCTTCGATGATTTCGTCCTTGTTACTTTCACCGCTGATGAACACGATGGGTGTTTTGCGACCCAGAGCATCCAGCTTGGCTTGCAACTCCAGCCCATTCAGGCCAGGCATGCGCATGTCCAGCAAGACCACGGCGGGCGATATGTCCATCGATTGTTCAAGAAATGCAGTGGCATTGTCATAACTGTTGACCGTGTACCCGAGCAGGATCAACATGTCGCTCAGATAAAAGCGCATGTCGGGGTTGTCGTCCACCAAAAAAATATGTCCAAGGTGTTTTTTCATTAAAGTACTAATATTTCATTTATCTCTAATTTATCAAATATGTCGGTTTATGCAATGCACCAATTGGGTAATTTTTAGAAATTTGATCTTGCTCTGTCGTGCTGTTCAAGGTTGGCGATGGTGGACCCAAGCAAGATAGGCTTGAGGATAAACCCGATGAAAATGCTCTTTGTGCGTCTCATACAAAGCGTCTTCGCCCAGCAGCTGGGCACTGTCGAGCAGTTTTTCAATCACGCGCGGCTCGGGCGAAGTGTGCATGGCCCGCAAACTGTCCTCCAGCATGGCGCGGGCATTGCCTTCATGCACCGGCGTGATGGTGACCTGCGCAAACAAGGCCGTGGCGCGAAACAACCAGGCACGTTGCGCCACTTGCGACGCTTGGTCACGCCAGACGCTGTAGCGTTGTGCTGCTGGCCAATAAATCTGTTGAACTTGCGCATGGTCGTAGGCAATGAAGGCCAAAATGCCCAGCAAAGCCAGGCCCACTCCGGTGGTGCGAGCCCTGTCTTGGAAAACTTGCCAAACCCGCCCTCCCATGAGCCACAGACAAAGCAGCAAGGCCACCTGAAAGGGACCGTACCAGAGCGGGTACTCCAGCAAACTGTGCAGAGCCAGAACACCGAGCACCCCCCACGCCAGCTGATGCCCTGCACTTTTGTAGCGCCACGGCCTGGCACGAATGCCCCACACCAACACGCCCAGCATGCCTGCCAAGGCGGCGGGCACGCCCCAAACAAACGCGATGTGCAAAGGCAGGTTATGGGCGTTGCCCAACATGTCGCAAAAGCGTTCTGATGGGTATTCGGTGATGTAGTGCGCATAGCGCAGCTGGTCCCAGCCCCAGCCGCCCAGCGGTTTTTGCGCCACCAAGTGCAGCACATTGGACCAGAGCACCTGGCGGCTGCCGCAGCCGCCCAAGGCGCCCATGCGCGCCATGGCGTTGTCCGTGGCCTGTCCACTCAGCTGCTGCAACAACCCAGGCAAAACCCAAGAAGCCAGGGCATACACGCCCAGCACAAACACAGTCAGGGTCAATGCCTCGCGCCCTTTGGGGGCCGAGCGGTGCCACAGCATCCACAGGCCAATGAACACAAGCTGCAGCAAACCTGTGCGCGAAGATGTCGCGGCCATGCCCATGGCCAATAAGGCCAGCATCCAAAGGCTGTTCGCAATGGACAGGCCCAGTGCACGCCAGATCATCACCGCCAAGATGCCCATGGCCAGCAAACTGGCCAACTGGTTCCGTTGGCGCAAGTTGCCCATGGCGTCCCCCAGATAGTCGGGCACATGCAAGGCAGGTGCCCAAAACTCGGCATGGCCAAAAAACTGCACCAAGCCCATGGCACTGCTGAGCAACGCCGCGATAGCCCAACTTTGAACCACAACGGCCACCGTCAGGCGCTGGGACACCAACAGCGCCAATGCCAAGCAAGTCCAGCTGATCAACCATGGCCACGCATTGGGCAAAGGGGGGCTGGTAAAAGGCTGCACCCAGGGCCACGCCAACAGCAACACCAGCCACACATGGTGGATGCGGCCAGTGCCTTGCGCTGTCGACCGAAACGCGGGCATCGGAGCTCAGTCCACAAACCACCGCCCGACAAGGGCCGGGCGTTCAAGCGTGGTCAAAAAGGTCAAGATGCCTTGCACGAAGCGGGCAAATATTTGGCCGGCAAACCATTGGTGGCCGCCGGGCCGCAGCGCCAGGTGGCGATGGGTTTGCCACCATCGGTGCTGCCGTTGACTGGGGTGCTGCCCGTCTGAATAGGCGTCAGGCTGATGCTGTTGGCCGTCGCGCTGGTGCTGCCGCGCAGCGTCTCATGGTTGCCCACCACGGTGATGACGCCATTGGCATCGGCGCCGATGCGGCTGACGTATTTGCTGGTCTGGTTTTCACAGACAAGGGGCAATGTGGCAGAAACATCGGCCTGCGAAGCCGAAGTGATCGCCTCGTTGGCGGCGGTTTTGCACCCGCTTGCAGCCAGCAACAGCTCGGACACCCGGGCCCGGATGCTGTAGTCCTGGTAGGCCGGTAGCGCCAAAGCGCCCAAAATGCCAATGATTGCAATGACGATCATCAGCTCAATCAGTGTCAAGCCTTGCTGCCTTTTTTGCATGGCATTTGCTCCCTGGTTAATGAGTAGGGATGGTAAATCATCCCCCCATCAAACTCCAGTGTGTTTTGTCGCTGTGGAGAACAGAGAACCCATAAACGAACAACAGCCCCAAGTCGCGAGACGACTTGGGGCTCAAGAGGAGGGGCTGATTTAAGCTGCTTCTTGCGTAGCCGGACGGCGTGCCATGATGATTTTGCCCAAAACCAACACCAGCAAAGCACCGGCCAAGCCCATGGCATAACCCCACACCTTGTCTTGCGGCAAATAAGCCACCAAGCCGGGATCCGTTTGCATCATGGTGCCCGCGATCCAGCCCAGCAGCATGCCGCCTGCGGTGATGATCATCGGGAAACGGTCCATGAGCTTGAGCACCAGCTGGCTGCCCCAAACAATGATGGGGATGCTGACCAACAGGCCAAAGATGACCAGGGGCATCTGGTGGTCAGGGTTGCCGGAAGCTTGAGCAGCACCGGCGATGGCGATCACGTTGTCCACGCTCATGACCAAGTCGGCGATGATGACGGTCTTCACCGCACCCCAGAGCTTGTCGCTGCCCTGGATGTTGCTGTGGTCATCGTCGGCGTCAGGGGTAAGCAGTTTCACACCAATCCAGATGAGCAAGACGGCGCCCACAAACTTGAGGTAAGGAATGGCCAGCAAGGTGAGCGCGAAAAAGATCAGGATCACACGCAAGATGATGGCACCGGCTGTGCCCCACATGATACCTTTGGTGCGTTGGTGCGCGGGCAACTGGCGACAAGCCAGCGCGATCACCACAGCGTTGTCGCCACCCAAAAGGATGTCGATCATGATGATCTGGGCCACAGCGACCCAGAACGAAGCGGTCAGAAATTCTTCCACGGTGTTCCTTTGACGCTGAAACGGAGTCAGCGAGTCATGATTTCAAAAAACGAAAAGCCGAATTGTTTCGCAGAACATCCGGCTTCGCTATTGTGGTAAACCACAGCCCCATCCAGGGCGCGGGCTTGCAGCCCGAGGGAAAGTCCCGGTTACTTCAGCTGTGCCTTGAGCAATTTGCCTAATTCAGACGGGTTGCGAGTGACGATGAAGCCGCACTCTTGCATGATGGCCAGTTTGGCATCGGCCGTGTCGGCACCACCGGAAATCAGGGCACCTGCGTGGCCCATGCGCTTGCCGGGAGGGGCAGTCACACCTGCGATGAAGCCGACCACAGGCTTCTTCATGTTGGCCTTGCACCACATGGCGGCTTCGGCTTCGTCTGGGCCGCCGATTTCGCCAATCATGATGACGGCGTCGGTGTCGGGATCGTCGTTGAAAGCCTTCATCACGTCGATGTGCTTCAAACCGTTGATCGGGTCGCCACCGATACCAACGGCGCTGGACTGGCCCAAGCCGACTTCGGTCAACATCGCCACGGCTTCATAAGTCAAGGTGCCCGAACGGGACACCACGCCGATGCGGCCTTTGCGGTGGATGTGACCGGGCATGATGCCGATCTTGATTTCATCAGGGGTGATCAGGCCAGGGCAGTTGGGGCCCAGCAGCAGCGTGCGCTTGCCGCCAGCCGCTTCTTTGGCCTTCATTTTGTTGCGCACTTCGAGCATGTCACGCACTGGAATGCCTTCGGTGATGCAAATCGCCAAGTCCAGGTCGGCTTCAACAGCTTCCCAGATGGCTGCTGCTGCGCCTGCTGGGGGCACGTAGATCACCGACACGGTCGCACCAGTTTGTGAGGCGGCTTCCTTGACGGAGGCGAAAATCGGGATGTTGAAGATGGACTCGCCCGCCTTCTTGGGGTTCACGCCCGCGACGAAGCAATTCTTGCCATTCGCGTATTCTTGGCACTTTTCAGTGTGGAACTGACCGGTTTTGCCGGTGATGCCTTGGGTAATGACTTTGGTGTCTTTGTTGATGTAGATCGACATGGGTTTTCCTAATCAGTTGGGGACAGAGCTGAAGATCTGTCCCGCAAAGTTAATCAGTTGGGGACAGAGCTGAAGATCTGTCCCACAAAGACATTTACTTGACAGCAGCGACGATGGCGGTCGCGGCTTCGGCCATGGTGTCGGCCGAGATGATCGGCAGACCGGATTCGGCCAGCATCTTCTTGCCCAGCTCATCGTTGGTGCCCTTCATGCGTACCACCAGTGGCACGGACAGGTTCACGGCCTTGCAGGCACTGATCACGCCGGTGGCGATGGTGTCGCACTTCATGATGCCGCCGAAGATGTTGACCAAAATACCTTTGACGTTCTTGTTGGCCAACATGATCTTGAAGGCTTCGGTGACTTTCTCGGCTGTGGCGCCGCCGCCCACGTCCAAGAAGTTGGCGGGCTCGCCGCCAAACAACTTGATGGTGTCCATGGTGGCCATGGCCAAGCCAGCGCCGTTGACCAGGCAACCGATGTTGCCGTCCAGGCTGATGTAGGCCAGGTCGAACTTGGAAGCCTCCACTTCGGCCGGATCTTCTTCGTCCAGATCGCGGTAAGCCACGATTTCGGGGTGACGGAACAGGGCGTTGGCATCGAAGTTGAACTTCGCGTCCAGAGCCATCACGTTGCCTTTGCTGTCGCGGTTCAGGGGGTTGATTTCCACCAAAGACGCGTCAGTTTCCATGTAGCACTGGTACAGCTTCTTGAAGATATCCACGGCCTGCGCGGTGGAGTCGGCTGGCATGCCAATCGCGTCAGAGATTTTCTTGGCTTGTGCATCACCCAAACCGGTCAACGGATCGATGAATTCGGTGATGATTTTCTCGGGGGTGGAATGGGCCACTTCCTCGATGTCCATGCCACCTTCACTGGAAGCGATGAAAGCGATCTTTTGGGTGGCGCGGTCGGTCACCACGGACACGTAATATTCTTTGTTGATGTCGGCGCCGTCTTCGATGTACAGGCGGCGCACTTTTTGGCCTTCGGGGCCGGTCTGGTGGGTCTTGAGCTGCATGCCCAGGATTTCGCCAGCGATGCGCTTCACGTCGTCAATGGTTTTGGCCACCTTCACACCGCCGCCTTTGCCACGGCCACCGGCGTGAATCTGGGCCTTGACCACCCACACAGGGCCGCCCAATTTTTGAGCGGCTTCGATCGCCTCTTGAACGGTAAATGCCGGAATGCCGCGCGGAACAGGCACGCCGAATTGACGCAAGATTTCCTTGCCTTGGTACTCGTGAATCTTCATGAGGTCTACTCTCAGAGGGTGGTTGATTTGACCGGTCTGCTGCGGTGATTCAACCGTCAACAGGCTCTGGACACTGCAGCCCGCGACTGTATCATGCTGCAACGCACCAATCCTGAGCACTGTGTCTTACATTGTCTTGACGCTGGGCTGCATATTTCCGCAGAAAGCAATACCATGGCTAAAATTTTCATCGACGGCGAAGCGGGCACCACCGGTTTGCAGATCCGTGAGCGCCTGGCGCTGATGCCGCACGTGCAGGTGCTGAGCATCGATCCGGCCCGTCGCAAAGACCCCGAAGCCAAACGCGAGCTGATGGCCGCCGCTGATTTGGTGGTGTTGTGCCTGCACGACGATGCCGCCATCGAGTCGGTGGCCATGATCGACAGCCTGCCGGGTGCAAAACCCCGCATTGTGGACGCCTCCACCGCGCACCGTTGCCACCCCGATTGGGTCTTTGGCTTTCCAGAGCTGGCCGCTGATCAGGCCGCCGCTGTTCGTCAGGCCCAGCGCGTGGCCAACCCCGGCTGCTATGCCACAGGTGCGATCGCCATCTTGCGGCCCTTGATCGACGCGGGCTTGCTACCGCAGGATTTTCCAGTGTGCTTGCCATCCGTGAGTGGTTACTCCGGCGGCGGCCGCAGCATGATCGAAGATTTCGAAGCAGGCCGGGCTCCCTTATTTGAGGCTTATGCCCTGGGCCTCAAGCACAAGCACATCCCCGAAATCATGCACTACACCGGACTGACCCAGCGGCCCTTGTTTGTGCCTGCCGTCGGCAATTTCCGCCAAGGCATGTTGGTGCAACTGCCGCTGCATCTGGACAGCTTACCGGGCAAGCCCACGGGCACAGACCTGCACGCGGCCTTGCAGGCGCACTACGCGGCCAGCCATGCTGCAGGCGGCTGGGTGAGCGTGCTGCCCGCCACGGCCGACGCCAAACTGGACGCCACCGCCCTGAACAACACCAACAAGCTGGAGATTCGGGTATTTGCCAATCAAGAGGCACGACATGCCGTGGTGATCGCCCGATTGGACAACCTGGGCAAAGGAGCCAGCGGCGCGGCGGTGCAAAACATCGAATTGATGTTGGGTTTGTGAGCCTAACGCTGTACCCGCTGTGCGTTCATTTCCAGCGGATCAACTCAATGTGCACGCTGCCTTTGTCGCTGCTGAAGGTGACGCTGCCTTCTTGAAGGGTGGCTTGCAGCTGCATGCTGCGCTCGGCAAGCTTTGCCAATTCTTGGGAGCCCTCGGTGGGCACGCGCCAGACCTGTAACTTGTCCAATCGGGTGAGCTTGGTCTCGATGCCTTTCCACCAGACTTCGGCTGCGTGGTTGAAGCAATACAGCAGCACCTCGTCGGCCTTCTGGCAGGCTTTCATGATGGGTTTGTCTTCGGGTTGGCCGACTTCGATCCACATGCGGGTGCGGCCCGTGAAATCGCGCAAGCTGCAATCCGGGTCATCCGGGTCAGACAAGCCTGCACCAAAAGCCAGCTTGCCGTCGCCGTTGCACACGGCCTGCAATTTGTAAGCGTTGATGGCCAGTGCCAGCAGGCGGATCATCATGCGCTCGTCGGTCTCGCTGGGGTGACGCGCCAGCGTGAGCTGGTGGTCTTCGTAATAGCTGTGATCGATGTCGGCGATCGACAGGTTGGCTTTGTAGATGGTGGATTTGAGGGCCATGGGTTCAGTCTTTGCGAGCCAACATGCGCCAGCCCAACAGCTGAACGCCATTGCGCAGGGCAGACATTTCGCCGCCGTAAATCAATAAAGGGGGGCAGGCCTCGCTGCCTGCCATGCTGGCAGAGCGCTGGCCAGCGCGTACATAGTCGCCTGTCGGCGTTTGACCGGATTTGATCTCAACGGTCTGCAACTGACCTGTGCCCGTTTCGTAAAGCAGATCCGCTTCCAACCCGTTGTTGTCACGCCAAAAATGCAAATCACTGGGCAGCCCCTGGTTGGTCCTGTGCTTGAGGAACTCGGTCACGACCCAGTTTTCAAACAACGCCCCACGCGCAGGGTGCAGGCTCAGTTGCTCCGGCTGACGAATGCCCAACAACCAACATGCCAAGCCTGTGTCCACAAAATAGAGTTTGGGTGATTTGACCAAACGCTTGCCAAAGTTGCGGTGGTACGGTGTCAGCACGAAAAGCACATCGCTCGATTCAAGCACCGACAACCAAGCGCGCGCGGTGGTGTGGGTGATGCCCGCCTCGCTGGCCAGCGCACTCAAGTTCAGCAATTGGCCCGTGCAGCCCGCACACAAGCGAATAAATCTCTGAAAAATTGCCAGATCCTGCACTTGCAAGACCTGCCTGACATCCCGCTCCAGGTAGGTGGTGATGTAGCTGGCAAACCAGTCGGTGGGCTGCGTGACTGCATTCATGTTCAAGGCTGGATAGCCGCCTCGCCACAGCACTTCGTCCAGTGTGGCCTGACCATTGCCTACGCCTGCAATTTCTGCCGCTGAAAATGGCAGCAAACGGCACATGGCCACACGGCCTGCCAAGGATTGCGTCACACCGGCCATCAAGCCAAACTGCTGCGATCCGGTCAGGACAAACTGTCCAGGTGTGCGGTCTTCATCCACCATCCCCTGGAGGTATGAAAAAAGGTCGGGCCAGCGCTGGGCTTCATCAAATATGGCGCCTTGGGTAAACCGTGCCAAAAACCCTCTGGGGTCTTCGGCTGCAAAAGCGCGCTCGGTCGGGTCTTCGAGCGAGATGTACGGCTTGTCAGGAAACAGATGACGGGCCAGCGTGGTTTTGCCCGATTGCCGGGGGCCGGTGATGGCCAACACAGGAAACGACCCGGCCAGACGTCGGAGCGCAGGGGCAAGTTGTCGTTCGATCATGGGGCTATTTTATACAGATTGAAGAAATGATCTTCAATCTGTATAGATCGGGTTGAAATCACCCGGTGCAACCCGCCTGGATAAACCGCTTCCGGTGAACCGATCAGACCCGGCGGGCCAGCTCGGCCGCCTTGCCGACATAACTGCCAGGCGTCATGGCCAGCAGGCGGTCTTTGTCGGCTTGCGGAATCTCCAGGCCTTGAATCAGGCCATGCAAGTCGGCCGCCGTGACCGTCTTGCCCCGGGTGACTTCTTTGAGCTTTTCGTAAGCACCCTGTACGCCATAGCGGCGCATCACGGTCTGGATCGGCTCGGCCAGGACTTCCCAGGCGGCGTCCAGATCGGCGGCCAGCGCTTCTTCGTTCAGTTCCAGCTTGTTCAGGCCGGTCATCAAGGACGCATAGGCCAGCGCGGTATATCCCAAGCCCACGCCCATGTTGCGCAGCACGGTCGAGTCGGTCAAATCACGCTGCCAACGGCTGATGGGCAGCTTCTCGCTCAGGTGCTTGAGCACGGCATTGGCCAAGCCCAGGTTGCCTTCGGCATTTTCAAAGTCGATCGGGTTGACCTTGTGCGGCATGGTGGAAGAGCCAATTTCACCGGCTTTCAAGCGCTGCTTGAAATAGCCCAAACCCACATAGCCCCAAATGTCGCGCGACAGGTCGATCAGAATGGTGTTGGTGCGGGCTAAGGCATCAAACAGCTCGGCCATGTAGTCATGCGGCTCGATCTGAATGCTGAAGGGTTGGAATGTCAAACCCAAACCCCATTGGCTGCTGTGTGTTTCGCTGATCTCCGGGGTTTCCACCACTTTGCGGGCAAAGGCTTCCCAGTCGAAGTCGGGCCAGGCCGACAAGTGGGCGTTGTAGTTGCCGACCGCGCCATTCATCTTGCCCATCAATTGCACAGCGGCGATTTTTTCGCGGCAGCCCTTCAAGCGCACCACCACATTGGCCATTTCCTTGCCCACCGTGGTGGGGCTGGCGGTCTGGCCGTGCGTGCGGCTGAGCATGGGCACGTCGGCAAAGGTGTGCGCCATCTCGCGCAATTTGGCGATCAACCCGTCCAGGCCGGGCAAAATGACTTGAGCCCGTGCGCCTTTGAGTTGCAGCGCGTGGCTGGTGTTGTTGATGTCTTCGCTGGTACAGGCAAAGTGCACAAACTCCGCACTTTTTTCCAGCTCGGGGCGGTCCTGGAACTTGGACTTGATCCAGTACTCCACGGCTTTCACGTCATGGTTGGTGATCTTTTCAAAATCTTTGATGGCCAGGGCGTCGGATTCTGAGAAGTTCTTCACCAACGCTGTCAAATAGGCGCGTGCGCCGGGGGTCAGGGGCTTGAATTCGGCAAAACCTGCATCGGACAAAGCAATGAACCAGGCGATTTCGACCTGAACGCGGCGGTGCATGTAACCCTGCTCGCTCATGAGCGGGCGCAAGGCATTGAGTTTGCTGGCGTAACGGCCATCCAGAGGGGACAGGGCGGAAATAGGGGTGAAATTCATGCGTGGATTGTAAGTGCCGCATTCTTGCGGTATTGGCCAAGGCACCCAGGCCATTACCCAATTGGCTAATGCTCAAAGGCACCCACACTGGGATCACCTAGAATCGAGGATCTTATCTCCTTGGCCCCAATGTCTATGAAACTCATCGGCTCTGTCACCAGCCCCTACGTTCGCAAGGTTCGCATCGTCATGGCCGAGAAAAAACTGGACTACCAGTTCGTCACCGAAGACGTGTGGTCGGCCCAGACCCTGATACACGCCTCCAACCCCTTGGGCAAAGTGCCCTGTTTGGTGATGGAGGGCGGTGAAGCGGTGTTTGATTCGCGCGTCATCGTGGAGTACCTGGACACCTTGTCTCCGGTGGGCAAACTCATTCCAACAGCCGGTCGTGAGCGCGCGGAAGTCAAAACCTGGGAGGCCCTGGCCGATGGCCTGCTGGACGCGGCCTTGCTGGCCCGCATGGAGGCCGTTTGGACCGGCCGCGAAGACAGCCAACGCAGCCAGGCCTGGATCGATCGCCAGCTTGACAAGATACAGCACGCGCTGCGTGCCATGAGCACCGGTTTGGGCGACAAAGCATTTTGTTCCGGCATCCACCTGAGTCTGTCCGATATTGCCGTGGTCTGCGCCGTGGCCTATCTGGATTTCCGCTTCCCTCAAATCGACTGGCGCACGCCATACCCCAATCTGCTCAAGCTGCACGACAAGTTGGCGCAGCGGCCTAGCTTCATCGACACCTCGCCGACTTGATGACGCTGTGGCCCAAAGGGGGCCATTCAGTAGTTCAACAAATTGCGCCACACATGAACCAGGTGTTCTGTGGCCAAGGCCTTGGCCAGCACCGGATCGCGGGCTTTGATGGCCTGCAGCAAAGCGCGGTGTTCTGACTGGTAAGTCAACCGCCGCTCAGGCGTGAGGCTGCGTTTTTTCAGCATGCCCCACTCCCCTTGGGCTCGGGCCTGGTTCATGAGCTTGAACAATCGGGCCACAAAGGCATTGTGTGCGGCACGGGCAATGATTTCGTGAAACATGCCATCCCAGACCTCGAATTCTTCGACACTGGTCGCCGCTTCGGCGCGTGTGCAGCAGTGGTCCATTTGCTCAAAATCAGCCAGTGTGGCGTTGCCAATCACCATCTCGATGATGGCGGGTTCCAGGGCCATGCGCGCCTCCATGAGTTCGGCCGGACTGGTGTGCCAAGCGGCATCGGGCGCATTAACCGGCATGGTCTTTTTCGAACTGACAGCGACCACCGCCTTGTCGGTGACATAAGTGCCACTGCCCACGGTCTGGGCAATCAGTCCTTGGGCCTTCATGTCGGCTAACACCTTGCGCACCGTGCTGCGGCTGATCTGGTACTGCTCTCCAAACTCGCGCTCGGTCGGCAAGCGCTCACCCGCCTGCCACTGACCGCTGTGCAACTGGTCAAGCAAGGTGGCGCGAAAGAGGTAAGAGGAGTCCACGGTGTGGGAAGTTGGTAAAAAACCAAATCATACCAATTTAACCCCACGTTGACAGCCTTGGGCAGCACCCGCCTGGCACCGTCGTGCAAAAGGCATAACCCCCAAAAATGTCATGTGTTCGGTAAAAAACGCGGATGCAAGACCGACATAACCCCGTAAAAACCCTCATTCAAATTGTTCGGTGCGGGTCTTGACCCGGCAGCCTGACTCCGTATGATGGTTTGCATTGGTTGCACTGCAACCTTTTTTTTTGAACAAGCCCAAACTGGTCACCTGCCCCAGGAGAAGAATTTTGCGCATCGCCACATTTGCTCACCACGGAAAACGCCATGTCGGCCAAGTCTCGGCCGACGGCCTGCAGGTCACGCCTTTTACCCTGAGCGAGTCACAAGCCCAACATGGGGCGCAGCCCATCATTGAGGCCCTGGTTGCCGGACAGCCTCTGCCTGCCCTGGCGGGTGCAGCGCTGGCCATGTCCTCGGTCAAACTCGAGTCGCCCCTGCCCGTGCCTCGCCGCAACGTCTGGTGCGTGGGCCGCAACTACCATGCGCACGCCAAAGAATTGCAGGCGTCCGTGTTCAAGGACAGCAACACCGACACCAAGGCTTGGCCCATCGTGTTCACCAAAGTGCCCGAATGCGTGGTGGGGCCGACCGACGATGTGGTGTTGCCCGGCGCAGCCGTGTCCGACCAGATCGACTACGAAGCCGAGCTGGCCGTGATCATCGGTCAGGGCGGCAAGAACATCCGCCAGGCCGATGCCATGAAGCATGTGTTTGGCTACACCGTGGTCAACGATGTGACCGCTCGCGACGTGCAGATGCGCCACCAACAGTGGGACATGGGCAAGTCGTTTGACACCTTTTGCCCCATGGGCCCGTGGATCGTGACCGCCGACGAAATCGACGGACGCAACACCCGGGTGCGCTGCTGGGTCAATGGCGAGTTGCGCCAGGATGGCCCCACCGAGAACATGATTTTCGACATCCCCTCGCTGATCGAAACCATCTCACGCGGCATCACCCTCTACCCGGGCGACATCATCGCCACAGGCACTCCAGCCGGTGTGGGCATGGGCCTGAATCCGCCGCGCTACATCGCCAAGGGCGATGTAATCCGGGTCGAAATCGACGGCGTGGGCCACATCGAAAACCGTTTCGTTTGAGCCCATTCGAATGGCCAAAGGCTGGCTTTGGCAGTACCCCACCACAAGGAGACTTCACATGAACCGACGCCCCCTCATCTGCGCTGCACTGATTATCCCGCTGGCCTTGGCCGGCTTCAGCCAAGCGGCTTTGGCTCAAGCCTACCCCAGCAAACCCATCACCATGGTGGTGCCCTTTCCACCTGGTGGGGTGGCCGACACGGTGGGGCGTCCCGTGGCCGAAGCCATGTCTCGGCACCTCAAGCAAAGCATCGTGGTGGAAAACAAAGGCGGCGCAGGTGGCGGCATCGGTATGGCGCAAGTTGCCAAATCCAAGGGCGACGGCTACACGGTGCTGATGTCCTTGTCCTCCTTGGTGGTCTTGCCAGAAGCCGACAAAATCCTCAAGCGTGCCCCTCTGTACGAAACGAACCAGCTCAAACCCGTGGCCCGTTTCACGGCCGATCCCACGGTGCTGGTGGTGCGTGCTGATAGCCCCTGGAAAACCTACGCCGACTTCATCGCTTACGCCAAGACCAATCCCGGTCGCATCAGCTTCGGCTCGTCTGGCAATTACGGCACCATGCATGTGCCCATGGAGCAGCTCAAGGCTGCCACCTCGACCTTCATGCTGCACGTGCCCTACACCGGTGCAGGCCCAGCTGTCTTGTCTTTGCTGGGCGGGCAAATTGAAGCACTGTCCACTGGCCCTGCCAGCGTGAAACAACACATCGCTTCGGGCCGCTTGCGCGCCTTGGCCCACTGGGGCGATGGACGCCTGGCCAGCATGCCCGAGGTCCCCAGCTTCAAGGAGTTGGGGGTGCCGATCCAATATTCGCAATGGGCGGGCATGTTTGTTCCGGCAGACACCCCTGCCGCTGTGGTGGACGCTTTGCGACAAGCGGCCCGCTTTGCGGCACAAGATGCGCGCGCAGTGGCCGCACTGACTTCTGCTGGCACCTCGTTCATGTACCAAGATGCGCCCGAGTTCGAGCGCTTTGTGCAGGCCGACGGCAAGGAAATGAGCGCCTTGGTCAAGCGCATTGGCAAGGTCGATTGAGCGGCTGCATCATGTGGCGTCACCAACCTTCACCTCTTATGGACAACCACGATCCACAGCCATTTGCAAAGCATCAATAAAAAGAAAAAACATGACCTGGAACCATGAGTATTTTGTCAATCGTGAAGACGTTCGCCTGTATGTTTATCGCAAGCGAGCCACAGCACCTGCGGCAGGCGAAGCCGCCAAACCGGTGCTGCTGCTGGTCCACGGCTCAACCGTGTCGGGCCGCAACACCTACGACCTGCAAGTTCCCGGAGGCCAAGACTATTCGGTGATGGATTACTTTGCCGCGCGCGGCTACGACGTTTGGACCGTGGACCACGAAGGTTACGGTCGATCCAGCTGGTCGGGGCGTGGCAACAGCGATGTGCGCACAGGCGCCAAAGATTTGGCGGCGGTCGTTCCCTTTATCTTGCAAGAGACTGGCGTAGAGAAGATCAACATTTTTGGTTCTTCGTCGGGTGCACTGCGCGCGTGCCTCTACACAGAAGCCCACCCCCAAACCGTATCACGCCTGGGTTTGTCGGCACTGGTTTACACCGGAGAGGGCTCACCTACGCTGGAGCAGCGCCGCAAAAAACTCCCCGAATACAGCACCAGCCCCCGCCGCAAGGTGGACTTGGCTTTTTATGAAGGCATGTTCAACCGCGACAAACCCGGCTCCAGCGAGGACATCGTGCCCAAAGCCATTGCAGCGGCCGAATTGCCCTTGGTCAGCGAAGTGCCGACAGGCACTTATGTGGACATGTGCGCCAACTTGCCTTTGGCCAAGCCCGAAGCGATTCCCTGCCCCACTTTGGTAATCAGGGGCGAGTTTGACGGCATTGCCGCCGAACCCGATTTGCTGGATTTTTTCACCCGATTGCCCACCAAAGACAAGCAGTTTGTGGTGCTGTCGGGCATTGCACACAACCCGATGATGGGCGTGGTACGCAACAAATTCCACTTTGCATTGGAAAACTTCCTCAAAGCCCCTATCTGAGCTTGTTTTGAACCAAGACGCACACAACGCGTCAGTTACACCCTGTTGTACCGCTGAGTGCAGCAGGGCTTAGGGACCCAAAAAGACAGCAAAAAGATGGCCCAACAAGAGGCCCAATCGGATCCACCGGATCACATACAGGAAAGGAACAACATGACAAAAGTTCAATGGTCTGGCGGCCAAGAACACTGGACCCACAAAGAAGACATCCGTCTCTTTTTGTGGAACAAACCCGCATCACCCAAAGTCCCTCCTGCGGGCACCATCTTGTTTGTCCATGGCTCGTCCATGGCCTCTCAACCCACATTTGATTTGCACGTTCCCGGCAGGCCGCATTCGTCGGTGATGGACTGGTTTGCCGAACGCGGCTTTGACACCTGGTGCATGGACAACGAAGGCTATGGTCGCTCTGACAAACACAGGCCCATCAACTTCGACATCAGCAACGGAGCCGATGATTTGGCTGCAGGCAGCGAGTACATCCTGAAAACTACCGGCGTACAACAGCTGCTGGTCTACGGGATTTCTTCTGGCGCCTTAAAGGCGGCTTTGTTTGCCCAACGCCACCCCGAGCGCGTGGCCAAACTTGCACTCGATGCCTTTGTCTGGACAGGCGAAGGCAGCCCAACCCTGGCCGAACGTGCCAAAAAATTGCCCGAATTTTTGGCCAAAAACAGCCGGCCCATTGACCGCGCCTTTGTGCACAGCATTTTCAACCGTGACCACGCAGCGTGCGCCGACGAAGCCACCAAAGACGCTTTTGCCGATGCCATCCTGACACTTGACTCGGCCATGCCCACGGGCACATATGTCGATATGTGCTCCAAATTACCGCTGGTGGACCCCACTCAAGTCAAGTCAGCCACACTGATCATGCGAGGCGAGTACGACGGTATTGCCAGCCTGGACGACCTGATCAACTTCTTCAAGTTACTGCCCTGCACCAGCAAGCAATTCAGCATCATGCAAGGCATCTCGCATGCCAGCTTTCAGCAAAAAAATTACTTTATGGTTTACCAAATTTTGCACAGCTTCTTTTCTCAACCCGAACCCACCTACAAAGGTTAAATCATGAAAAAGCTATTGAGCACCGTTTGCACTGCAGCCTTGTTGACCTTACCAGCTGGCGCTGCGCTGGCCCAAACCTACCCCACAAAACCCGTCAAGATCGTGGTGCCCTTTGGGCCCGGCGGCTTCACCGATGTGGTGGCGCGCATTTTGGGTGTCAAGCTGGGCGAGACCCTCGGTCAGCCTGTGGTGATTGAGAACAAGCCCGGCGCGGGCTCCATGATCGGCTCCGACCAAGTCGCCAAGTCGGCACCGGACGGTCACACCCTGTTGATCGTTTCGTCCACCCATGTGATCAGCCCCTGGATATACAAAACCGTCCCCTACGACCCGATCAAATCCTTCACGCCTGTCACCAAGCTGGTGGATTCGCCTTATGTGTTGTTGACGAACCCCAAAGTGCCTGCCAAAAACGTGCAGGAGTTCATAGCGCTGGCCAAGTCGCAACCCAACAACATCCATTACGCGTCTTCAGGCAACGGCAGTGCACAACACTTGATTGGCGGTTTATTTGCATCCATGACCCAGACACAACTCAAGCATGTGCCCTACCGCAGCAGCAGCTTGGCGGCCACGGACTTGGTCGCTGGTGTGGTGGAGAGCAGTTTTGCAGGCGTGCCCAATGCACTGGCCCAAGTGCCCAACGGTCGACTCAACGCCTTGGCCGTCACGAGTGCCAAACGGATTCCGCAACTGCCCAATGTGCCCACCATGCAAGAAGCGGGCGTGCCCGGTTATGATGCCACGATTTGGCTGGCCCTTTTGGCCCCAGCTGGCACACCGGCCCACATCGTCAACCGTCTGAACAGCGACGTGGCCAAAATCATGAACACACCCGAAACCCAAAAAGCCATGTACGACGCAGGCGTAGAAGTCAGCCTGTCCACGCCCGCAGCCATGTCCCAATTGATGGTCTCCGAACTCGACAAATGGGGCAAAGTGGTGAAAGAAGCGGGCATCAAGATCGAATGAGTTACTTGAATCAAGCGCTTCAACAACTTCAAACACACCACCTTATACAGTCCGCCCCACACGGGTGGCTACCCGTTAGTTCACATTTAAAACCCTTTGGAGATACCCCATGTTGAAACTCAGCCCCACACTCAAACTGGTGACATGCACGCTGGCCTTGACGGCTGGCCTGGCCCAAGCCCAAAGCTACCCCAACCGCCCCGTGAAAATCGTGGTGCCTTTTGCAGCCGGCGGCCCCGCCGACAACTACGCCCGCTTCATGGCGCAACGCTTGGGCGACGAGCTCAAGCAGACCTTTGTGATCGACAACAAACCGGGCGCAGGCTCCATCATCGGCACCGATTTGGTGGCCAAGTCAGCGGCCGATGGCTACACGCTGCTCATGATGTCCAACACGCACACCGTCAACGAGTCCTTGATCCCGACCAAGCCGTTTGCCTTGATGCGTGACTTTGTGGGCATTGCGCCGATCAATTATTCAGCGCTCTTGCTGGTGGCACACCCTTCTGTGCCTGTCAAAACAGTGGGTGAGCTGGTGGCGTTGGCCAAATCCAAGCCCGGCAAGATCAATTACGCCTCATCGGGCAACGGCACGCCGTACCACATGGCGGGCGAGCTGTTCAAATTCATGGCGGGCATCGACATGACCCATGTGCCCTACAAAGGCAGCTCCGGTGCACGCACCGACATCGTGGGCGGACAGGTGGACGTGATGTTCGATGCCGAGACAACCATGGCGACTTTGTCACGCGATGGCAAGGTCCGGGCGCTGGCCAGCACCGGCTTGACCCGCTCAAACAACCTGCCGGATTTGGCGACCGTCCACGAGTCCGGTGTGCCCCGGTTTGAAGCCAGCATCTGGTTGGGCCTGATGGCCCCCAAGGGCACCCCGGCCGATGTGGTGAACAAACTCAACGCCGAAGTGCGCAAAATCGTGAACAACCCCGAAGTCAAAGCCGCCTGGGCCAAGCAAGGGGCGGTGCCCATGTCGATGAGCGTGCCCGAGTTTGACCAGTACCTGAACGCCGACATCGCCAAGTGGGCCAACATCGTTAAAGTTTCGGGCGCCAAGCCAGACTGAAGCGTTTCAACGGCCACTTTTGCCCCTTGATGGAAAGCACAACATGCATGTATTGAGTGGCGGCGCAGCCGCAGCCGTGGTCAAAGGCATCCAGGCCGAATTTGAACAAGCCACCGGCAGCCGCATCGACGGCACCTTCAGCGCGGTGGGCATGATGCGCGACAAATTGGTGAGCGGTGCGCCCTGCGATGTGGTGATTCTCACGAAACCCCTGATCGAGCAGTTGATCGCTTCAGGGCATGTGGTAGCGGGCAGTGCGCGATCGCTGGGATTGGTCAAAACCGGCGTGGCCGTGCGCAGCGGCACGCCGCACCCCCGGGTGCAAACCCGCGCCGAACTGCATGCGGCCATGAGCGCTGCCAAGGGCATTTACTTTCCAGACCCGGACAAAGCCACAGCCGGCATCCACTTCATGAACGTGCTCAAAGCACTCGGGCTCGATGAAAGCCTGCGCAGCAAATTCCGCATCTTCCCGAACGGTGCCACAGCCATGGGCGCGATGGCGCTGAGCAACGAGAGCTCACTGATCGGCTGCACACAAATCACCGAGATCAATTACACCCAAGGTGTGGACTTGGTCGCGGTGCTGCCTGCTGAATTCGAGTTGAACACCAACTACACGCTGGGCATTTGCACCCACACGCAAAACCTGCAACAGGCTCAGCTCTTGGCCGACCTGTTGAGTGGTCCCGCTTCAGAGGCGGTGCGCAGGCAAGGTGGCTTTGAGTTCTGAGGTCGCCCAGCCTTTGCAAGGCTTCAGGTGTTGGCGCGTTTTTTGAGCCAACGCATCACGCCGCCCACCAATGGCAGTTTCTCGTAGAGCTCTTCGGCCGCATCCCAATAATCGCGGTGCAGGGTCACCAAACCCTGCTCGTTGAAAACCACATGGCTGGCTCCGCGCACGGCTTGCAAGGTGGTGGTATCAAAACGCTTGAACCGAAAGCGAAATTCCCAGGTCAAGAAGGCTTGCGGGCCATCCACCACCTGGCCGGTCACGACAAAGTGCGGCTGGTCCAACGCCACGTACATGTGCTGAAAAATCCGTTCAATCTCTGCTAAACCCTGCACCTCGTTAAAGGGGTCTTTGAAGCGGGCTTTCGCGTCATAAACCGTGTGCAACTGCGCCACGCTTTGCGGCGACAGGGTTTCAAAAAAAGTGGCCAGGTTTTCGGTGACTTGTCGGCTGTTCATGTGTGGCTTTCCATTCGGGCTCAAAGCCCAGTGAACTTGCGCACCAACGGGAAATAAAGTCGGTAGGGCAGCAAGCGCAGCAGTTTCAGCCAAAGGGTGAAGCGTTTGGGGAAATGGATGTCGAACTGGCCTTGGGCCCAACCCTTGAGCATTTGACGTGCGGCTTCTTCGGGGCTGATGAGGGCAGGCATGGTGAACTGGTTTTGCGCCGTGAGCGGCGTGGCGACAAACCCGGGGTTGACCACGCTCACGCCAATGCCTTGGTCTTGCAAGTCCATGTAGAGCGTCTCGGCCAAGTGGGTAAGGGCGGCCTTGGTCGGGCCATAAGCCAGGCCATTGGGCAGGCCGCGCCAACCCGCCACGCTGCTGAGCAGGCTGATGTGTCCGCTGCGCCGGGCGAGCATGCCCGGCAGCACCGCATGAATCACCTGCAAAGCGCCCTGGTAATTGACCTTGTCGTGTTGCAACAAGTCGTCGATGTCCATGGCCGTGGCGCGTTGGGCGCGGTAGTAACCCGCCGCATAGACCACCATGTCGAGCGGGCCTTCGGCCAGCAGGGCGCTGGCCGTGGCCTGCACTTGGGGCACATCGCTCACGTCCAGTGCGCACCACTGCACCCCCGCATCTTTCGCGGCCCAGTCCTGCACGCCTTGCGGGTTGCGAGCCGACACCACCACCTGGGCCCCAGCCGCGCGCAGCGCCTGCGCGCAGGCCAGGCCAATGCCGGTGGATGCGCCCACCAGCCAGACCCGACGACCTTGCCAATGGGTCAGGGGGGTGTTGAGCTGCAGCCAATTTCGGGCTTGCGGCTGTGGTGCGGGTGCCGCAGTTTGTGGGCCTGCTTTGGGGATGGCCATGTCGGCCACTTCCGTGGGCATGTCTGCCACGCCAGAGGAATGGGAGTTCATGAATATCAACCCGACTTGGCCGCCAAAGGCGTGCGGCGCGTGAAGGACAAGGTGACTTCGCCCAGCTTCACACCCCATTTGCTCATGGTGGCTTTGTTGAGCATGACACGGTCATCCATCAAGAACATCCAATCGTCAAAGTCCACGTTCCACACCCGGCCATCGACGGGCAAAGCCAGGGTGTAGCCCCAGCGAAACGCATTGCCGCTGACCTGGCCCGTGGCCTCTCCCACCACGTCGTCGGCGCGGCCGGTGTAGCTGCCGTTGGGCCCGGCCTTGAGCCTCCAGATGCGGCGCTGCTTGGTGCCGTCCGAGTACACAAAGGCCTCGTCCAACACGCCCTCGTCGCCGTTCCAGCTGCAGTCCATCACCACGGTGAAGCGTTTGACCACCTGACCGCTGCGGTCGGTGAACACGCCCCACGCGTCGATGGTGCCGGTGAAGTAGGTGCGCAAATCCAGCAATGGTTTTTCTTGCGCATAGTTTTGCACCTGCGGCCCGGCGCAGCTGGCCACAAAAGGCGTGGCCGCCACCATGGACAAAGCACCCAAGCGGGTGAGCGCCGTGCGGCGGTGGATCATGGCGTTGGCTGGTGTGCGCATGGATTGCTTTCGTAGAGAGGGTTCAAAGCGGCTTCACGCGCCAGGGCGGGCCGACGAGGGGGTCGAGGGATGGGCCGCGTCAGGCCCCGACATCAAATCGGGTCGACGCATCAGGCCCGTGAACAAAGCCAGTCCGGCCAGAAGCTTGAGCACACAAGGCAGCAGGCCATAAGCCAGGCCCAGCGCCAGCACGGCATCGGCACCCTGCTGGCCCGGGGCATAACCCCACAAGCCGAGCAATGGCAAAGA
>NZ_JBILQU010000026.1:0-30689 GCF_044373035.1 Limnohabitans sp.
GACTTCACCGTGGCGTATTTGCGTGGCGAGATTCCGGGTACTGGCCCCGTTAAGCGCCGCCAGTTTGCGACCAAGCAAATTGCCTTGGCTGAGATGTTCATCAAGCTCGAACAAACCCGCAACCTGTTCTTGCGCGCCATTGAAGACGCCAAGGTGGACCCCGCCAAGTCCACCCGCCTGCGTGCTTACGCCGCGCAATACACCATCATGGAAAACGCGCAAGACATTGCCCGCCTGGCGATCCGCACCTGCGGCGGCCAGTCCATGCTCAAAAGCCTGCCGCTGGAGCGTCTGTACCGCGATGCACGTTGCGGCTCGCTCATGCTGCCCTGGACGGCCGAGCTGTGCATGGACCGCATTGGCCGCGAAGCCCTGTACGAACCCGGCGAAAAAGACGATTGATGTCGGGCCACGAAACCAGCCCCCTCGCGGCCCGCTTTGCGCAGCTCGCGCAAGACCACGGCCCGCAGCCGGCCATGACCTTCAGGGGCGACGAGCGCAGGCCCGATCAAACCTTCGAATACGACTTCGCCAAGTTCTGGCGGCGTGTCGAGCGTATTACCGCGCACTTGCAATCCACCTGGGGCGTGCAGCCCGGTGACCGCGTGGCCTGGCTGGGTTTTAACCACGAGCTGCAACTGGTCACGCTGGTGGCTTGTGCACGTTTGGGGGTGGTCTTCTTGCCGCTGAACTTTCGGCTTGCGGTGCCCGAGTTGCAGCAGGTCATGCAAGACGCCCAGCCGCGCCTGCTGGTGCACGACAGTCACCATGCGGGCACAGCAAAGGCGCTGCAAGCCGAGGGATTGAAGCACACACACCACAACACGTTGATCGCCACTGCCGCGCCTCGCGGTCTGCCACTGCCCGATGTGGACAGCGACATGCCGCTGCTGCTGGTCTACACCTCGGGCACCACAGGCGTGCCCAAGGGCGCGGTGCACACGCAAGCGGCGCTTCTGGCCAACGCCCACGCCAGCGCTTGGGCGCATGACTTTGCGCCAGGCGACAAGGTGCTGTCCACGCTGCCGATGTTCCATGTGGGCGGTCTGTGCATTCAGACCTTGCCCGCGCTGCTGGCTGGGGCCCAGGTGGTGCTGCACCCGCGCTTTGACCCGACGGCTTGGCTCCATGAAATGACCACTAGCCGCCCCACGCTGTCGCTGCTGGTGCCCGCCACCATGCGCGCCCTGTTTGAACACCCGCGCTGGGCCGACACCTCGCTCGCTTGCCTGCGGGGCATCATGACCGGCTCGTCCACCGTGCCTGTGGCGTATCTGGAGACGCTGCACGCACGCGGTGTGCCGGTGGGGCAGGTCTACGGCACGACCGAAACCGGCCCGGTGTCCATCGTGCTGCGCTTGCCCGATGCCATGGCCCGTGTGGGCGCATCGGGCTGGCCGCACCCGCAAGCGCAGGTCAAACTGATCGACGTACAAGGCCAAGAAGTTGGTTCTGGTGAAACGGGCGAGGTCTGTATCCGCGCTGCCAACTTGATGCGGGGTTACTGGAGCGAGCAAGGGAAAGGGCAAGGGCAAAGCGGCCTGGGCCTGCAAGACGGCTGGTTCCACTCGGGCGACTTGGGTCAGCGCGCCGAAGACGGCTGCATCACCATCGTGGGCCGCAGCAAAGACATGATCATCTCGGGTGGTGAAAACATCTACCCGGCCGAAATCGAAAACCAGCTGGTGACGCTGCCCGGTGTGGCCGAGAGCGCCGTGGTCGGCATGGTCGATGCACGTTGGGGCGAAGTGCCTGTGGTGGTGTTGGTGCGCAGCCCCGACGCCGCAGGGCAAGCCCTGAGCGCCGAAGCTGTTTTGGCGCACCTGCACTCACGCATCGCCCGGTTCAAGCTGCCGCGCCGCGTGGTGTTCATGGGCAGCCTGCCTAAAAGTGCTTTGGGCAAGGTGCAAAAGCCTGCCTTGCAGGCCCTTTTGACCGGGACAAACCCTTAAAAAACAGTCCTTTCTTCGCTTGCGCGACAGAGTTTTGGGGTCTGCATGGCATCATCTTTTAATCCATCAAAACAAGGAGATAAGCATGAGTCAAATCACCCGCACACTTTCACGTTCACTCACCCGCCGCCCCGTCTTGGGCATGGCTGCGGCTATTCTTTTGTCGACCACGTCTGCCGCCTGGGCGCAAAGCGCCTGGCCCAACAAACCCGTCAAAATCGTCGTGCCCTTCGCCGCTGGCGGCACCACCGACATCCTGGCCCGCGCCATTGCGCCTGATCTGAGCAAAGCGTTTGGTCAATCCTTCGTGATCGAAAACAAGGGCGGCGCAGGCGGCAACTTGGGTGCCGATCAAGTGTCCAAGTCACCCGGCGATGGCTACACCCTGCTCATGGGCACGGTGGGCACACACGGCATCAACCGCGCCCTTTACAGCAAGCTGCCCTACGACCCGATCAAGGACTTCGTGCCGATCACTCTGGTGGCGGGCGTGCCCAACGTGATGGTGATCAACGCCGAAAAAGCGGCGGCCAACAAGATCAACACCGTCAACGACTTCATCAAGTACGCCAAAGCCAACCCCGGAAAGCTGAACATGGCATCCAGCGGCAATGGCACCTCCATCCATTTGGCCGGTGAGTTGTTCAAGTCCCAGACCGGTACTTTCATGGCGCACATTCCTTACCGGGGTTCTGCCCCAGCGCTGCTGGATCTGTCGGGTGGCAACATGGACGTGATGTTTGACAACCTGCCCTCAGCCATTCCTTTGATCAAAGGGGGCAAGCTCAAAGCCCTGGCCGTGACCAGCAGCCAGCGCTCTGCGGCCATGCCTGAACTGCCGACGGTGGAAGAGGCTGCCGGGCTCAAAGGGTTTGAGGCCAGCAGTTGGTTTGGTTTGTTGGCCCCTGCCGGAACGCCTGCCGATGTGGTCAGCCGTATCCAGCAAGAGGTTGCCAAATCGTTGGCGAGCCCTGCCATGAAAGAGCGCTTGGCGACCTTGGGTGCGATCCCCAGCGGCAACACGCCCGCGCAATTTGCCGAGCACATTGATCGCGAGCACAAGAAGTGGGCCGATGTCGTCAAGGCATCGGGCGCCAAGGTGGACTGATGGTCTGGTTTGATGGCTTTGCGCGGCAAACGCTCACCGTAGCGGGCTTGCCCGTTTGCTTCAGGCGCTCGGCCGATTGGGCGGCGCATTTGCCGGTGCTCGTGTTGCTGCATGGTTTTCCGCAAACCCATGTCATGTGGCACCGTGTCGCGCAAATCTTGCACGGCCGTTATCGGCTTGTGATGCCCGACTTGCGTGGCTATGGCGATTCGTCCCACGCTGTGGGCGACGCGCAGCACCTGCACTACAGCAAACGCGCCATGGCGCAAGAGGTGGTGGGCTTGCTTGATGCCTTGGGTGTTGATGATTTCTTTTTGTGTGGGCACGACCGTGGCGGGCGCGTGGCGCACCGTTTGGCAGTGGACCATGCTTCGCGGGTGCGCAAACTGTGCGTGATCGACATCGCGCCGACCTTTGATATGTACAGCGGTCTTTGGGGCAAAACACCCGAAGTGTCAGGCCCGGTGGCTGATCCATATTTCGCCTTCGCGCAGGCCTATTACCACTGGTTCCACCTGACCCAGCCCTCACCACTGCCCGAGTTCATGATCGGCGGCAACCCCAAGGCTTATCTGCACGCCAAGCTCGGCGGCTGGGGAAGCCAGGGCTTGGCATACATTGAAGCCGAGGCTTTGGCCGAATACGAACGCGCATTTTGCAACCCGGCGCTCAACGACAAGGGCTGGTCCGCCGCCATTCACAGCGCTGCCGAAGACTACCGCGCCAGCGCAGGCATCGACCTGCAACACGACCGCGAAGGCCGCGAGCGCGGCGACAAGATTGCCTGCGACACCCTGGTGCTGTGGGGTGATCGTGGTGTGGTCAACCGCATGTTCAAGCCGGTCGAGCTGTGGCAGGCGCAATGCGCGGGCCGAGTCAGCGGTCAGCTGATGCCTTCCGGGCATTTCATTCCGGAAGAGCTGCCCGAAGCCACCAGCGAGGCACTGGCCAAGTGGATGGTTTGAAATTGATGACCGTGTAGACAGGAGCGCACCCCGTGCGCGATGGGTGTTGATCTGCGGTGGCCTCAAGCCCCGCAGCACTTCTTGTACTTTTTCCCGCTGCCGCAACTGCACGCATCGTTGCGACCGGGCGTGGCTTCTTTGATGACTTGGGCCACACGCGGGCCGATGTTGCGCCAGATCTCGCGCAGGTCGTACACCGCCCACAGGGCTTCGCCGTAGGCGTTCAATCGCTCTTCGCTCACGCTGGGCGGGCCGTCTTCCGACAGTGCTGACAAGGTGGGCACCGCGTCGTCGTCTTCGGTCAAGGCCACGATGGCCTCGAGTGACAGGTCGTACCACTTGGCGGCTTCCTTGTCTTTGGGGGTGGCCCATTCTTCGGGCCAGTTTTCCACCGCGAACATGAAGCCCAGCGCCCACACCTGCGCAAACGAGGGGATCTCGCTGTCTTCGATTTCTTCGCGCTCTTCGGGCGGCAGCGAGGCGATCGCGCCGCGCACGTCCATCACTTCGGGCGCATAGGCTTTGTCGTCGTCCAGTGCTTCCACGGGGGTGTCCAGGGCCAGCTTGATTTCGTCAAAGCGGCGCTGCCACAAGACCATGAACTGCTGGCGTTGGGCGTCGCCTTTAAAGCTGCCGCCATCCTCACCCTCATCCACGCCCAGCAGCATGGGCAGCCATTCGGCATCGGGAATTGCGCGGCGGCAACACACCAGCGCGGCCATGAAGCCCTCGCAAAACTCCCACTGCGGTGTTTCTTCAAAACGTTCGCGCAGGTCGTCCAGGATGTTGTCCAGGGTGTCAAAGTCTTCGGCTTCCAAGCCAGCGGTCGTGTTCATGGGGTGTTCCTGTGGTCAGGCGGGGATTGTAGTGACCGGGTTCAGTGCCACGCCGCAGCGCTCCAGGCGTTTTTTCAGGCACAGCACCTGCGCGTCTTTGCTGTGCAGGGCGGCGGTGTGAGCCACGGCCAGATCGATGAATTTCTGGTCGTCCGGGTCTTTGCAGACATAGGGTGCTTTGGGCGCGTCAGGTTGCAGTTGAACAAGGCGATCAAAGTGTGCAAGCACGGTATCGGCGGGCAGGGCGCGGGCGGTCAAGCGCTTGGCGATTTGCGGGTAGGCCAGCACGCGGGCCAGCTCTTCGCGCATGGCGGCCGTGGCCAACCAATGAGTGCGGCCGGTCTCAACGCTCACGCGCAAGGCCTCGGCTCTGGGTTCGTCAAACACCCATAGGTCGAGCACGATGTTGGTGTCCAGCACGCGCCGAGCCGGGGCTTGCGCATCTGCGGCTGCGCTCATGGCACAGGCGTTTCGCCAGCCCCCGGTGGGTCGGCACTGGGGATTGCATGGCGCTTCAAGCTGCCCTTGACCATGTCAAAGCGGAACAAGCGGCATTCGATGGGGCCGTTCCACATGGGCACGCGGCGCGATTCTTTGAGGCGCATCTTGCTGGGCAGCTTCAGGTCGGGCGTGAGCATCCAGGCGCTCCAGCCGCTGTAGTTTTTCTTCCAGTGGCTGGCCAGTTGGGCAAAAAAGTCACCGCCGTCGTCCGTCTGCGCAGTTTCGCGGTGGTGGCTTTGGTCGGCTGCGCGAGCGCTTGATCGTGCTTCAGATAAGGCACCGGGTTGGAAGTTGTCACGCCCACGCCCCGCGACACCGGCTGCCGCAATGCGCTCGCCATAAGGCGGGTTGAGCAGCATCACGCCGGGCGTCTCGCTGGGCGGCATGCGTTGCAGGGCGTCGCCACCCCGGAACTCGATCACGCCCGATACGCCCGCGCGTTCGGCGTTGCGCTCCGAGAAGTCCACCATTCGAAACGCCACATCGCTGCCAAAAATCGGCGCAGTGGGTTCGTGTTCCAGGTCACGGGCTTCTTCGATCAAGCCTTGCCAGACGTGGTTTTGAAAGGGCAGCAGTTTTTCAAAGCCAAAGCGCCGCTGCAGGCCGGGGGCGATGCTGCAGGCGATTTGGGCCGCTTCGATCGGGATGGTGCCGCTGCCGCAGCAGGGGTCATAAAGTGGAACCGTGGTGTCCCATCCACTGGCGGCGATCATGGCCGCAGCCAGGGTCTCCTTCAAAGGCGCGTCGCCCTTGTCGGTGCGCCAACCGCGCTTGAACAAGGGCTCACCCGAGGTGTCCATGTACAGCGTGAGCGTTTCGGGCGTGACGTGGGCGTAGATGCGCACGTCGGGCCAGGTGGTGTCCACGTTGGGGCGCTCACCGCGCTTGGCGCGAAAACGATCCGCCACCGCGTCTTTGATTTTGAGGGCCGCAAAGTTCAGGCTGGTCAATGGGCTGTGCTGCGCGGTGATGTCGATCTTGAAGGTCTGCTTGGGCGTGAACCAGATTTCCCAGGCCACTTCGCTGGCGGCGTTGTACAGGTCGTTTTCGTGGCGGTAATCGGTCACCGACAGCTGCACCAACACGCGTTGGGTCAGGCGGCTGTGCAGGTTGATGCGCATGGCATCGCGCCACGAGGCGCGGGCCATCACACCACCGCGCCCAGTCATCAGGTCTTGGCCCGTGAGGCCCGTGATGGCGTGCACTTCGTCGGCCAAAAAGCCCTCCACGCCAGCGGCGCAGGGCATGAACAGGTTCAATGAATTCACTCAAATACTTTCACAGGGTTTTGCGCAGGTTGGCAGGGGCGATCTTCAGGGCTTCGCGGTACTTGGCCACCGTGCGGCGGGCGCAGTCGATGCCTTGCTCTTTCAGCATCTCGGATATCTGGTTGTCAGACAGCGGTTTGGCGGGTTTTTCAGCGGCCACAAATTGTTTGATGAGCGCCCGCACGGCGGTGCTCGATGCGGCGCTGCCGCTGTCGGTGCCCAAGCCTGAGCCAAAGAAATACTTCAGCTCAAAAGTGCCTTGCGGCGTGGCCATGTACTTGGCCGTGGTCACACGGCTGATGGTCGACTCGTGCATGCCCAGCTCGTCGGCGATTTCGCGCAGCACCAGTGGGCGCATGGCCAGCGCGCCGTGCGTGAAAAAGTTTTTCTGCCGCTCCACGATGGCGGTGGACACGCGCAAAATGGTGTCAAAGCGCTGCTGGATGTTCTTGATGAACCAGCGCGCTTCCTGCAGGCGCTGCTGTAAACCCGCGTGGTTGTCGCCCTTGCCACCGCGCAGGGCGTTGGCGTAAATGTCATGCACGCGCAGCTTGGGCATCACATCGGGGTTGAGCTGGATGCGGAACCTGGCTGTGCCCGTCTTGCTGGTGTTCACCACCAGCACATCGGGGATGATGATGTTTTGCTCGGCCAGCGCAAAGGGACGCCCGGGCTTGGGTTCGAGCCGGGCAATGAAGGGAATGGCGGCTTTGACCACGGTTTCGCTCAGGCCGCAGGCCACCGCCAAACGCTTGTAGTCGCGCTTGGCCAGCAAGTCCAGTGGTTGGGCGCAGATGGCCAGCGCCGCTTGGGCCACCTCATCTTGAGGGGCGTCTTTGAGCCAAGCTTTGATCTGGATGCGTAAGCATTCGGCCAGATCACGTGCGCCCACGCCCACGGGTTCGAGCGACTGCAGCAAGCCCAGCGCCACGGTGAAGCGGTGCACCAGTTCGTCGAGTTGTTCAAAGTCGTCGCTGCCTGCCAAGCTGGCGGCCAGTTCGGTCAGGGTGTCGGTCAGGTAACCATCGTCGTTGAGCGACTCGATCAAAAAGCGCAGCGCCGCACGGTCAAGTTCGGACAGGCGCAGCGACAAGGCCTGGCGGTGCAAAAAGTCGGTCAGCGAGCCACTGCTGCGGGCCAGGTCGATGGCGTCGGCAGTTTCTTCGCCGTTGTTTTGGCGCGGTGTGGCGTCGCCGCCCCACTCGCTGTCGTCGGGGCGCATGTCCACGCTGCCGTCGCCGTCCCAACTTTCGGCCACGTCGGTCACCGCTTCGTCGCGGGTTTCGCTGGGGCTGTCGTCGCTGCTGCTGGATGTGCTGGCGCTTTCACTCACCCGGTCGCCCAAGCTGACGTGGGCATCGGCTTGGTCCAGGCCAAACGCTTCGGCGGGCGCTTCTTCTTCGGCGCGCTCCAAAAAGGGGTTGTCGTCCAGCATCTGGTCAACTTCTTGTGACAGCTCCAGGGTGGACAGTTGCAGCAGGCGGATCGATTGTTGCAACTGGGGCGTGAGCGCCAGGTGCTGTGACATGCGAAGCGACAGGCCGGGTTTCATGGCCGTGCGCTCAGGTTGTGGACGCGGGGGGTGTTCATCACATCTTGAAGTGTTCGCCCAGATACACCCGGCGCACATCGGCATTGGCCACGATCTCGTCGGGCGTGCCTTGGGCCAGCACGCGGCCTTCGCTGATGATGTAAGCGTGGTCGCAAATGCCCAGCGTCTCGCGCACGTTGTGGTCGGTGATCAGCACGCCAATGCCGCGTTGCTTGAGAAAGGCGATGATGCGCTGGATTTCGATGACGGCGATCGGGTCAATGCCGGCAAAGGGCTCGTCCAGCAAGATGAAGCGCGGGTCGGTGGCCAGCGCCCGGGCAATCTCCACACGTCGGCGCTCACCGCCTGACAGCGCCACCGAGGGTGAGTCGCGCAGGTGCTCCACCCTTAAATCTGCCAGCAGTTCGCTCAGGCGTTTTTCTACCTCATCGCTGCTCAGGACGTGGCCTTGCGCATCGGTTTGCAGCTCCAAAATGGCGCGCACGTTATCGGCCACCGACAGTTTGCGAAAGATAGAGGCTTCTTGCGGCAAATAAGACAAGCCCATTCGAGAGCGCTTGTGGATGGGCATGCGGGTGACGTCTTCGCCGTCGATCAGGATCTGCCCACCATCGGCCCGCACCAGGCCCACGATCATGTAAAACGAGGTGGTTTTGCCCGCGCCGTTGGGGCCCAGCAGACCCACCACTTCACCCTTGTCCACTTGCACCGACACGTCGTGCACCACTTTTCGGCTGCCGTAAGCTTTCTTCAGGTGGCGCGCTTGCAGGCGGCTGTCGGAGGCAACTGCAGTGCTCATGGTTTTTGCGCAGGGACAAGGCCTGGGCTGGTGCGCAAGGCGGGTGCGGACGGTGTATTTGAGGGGGATGCAGGTGGGTTGTTTCTGGGCGTCAGGATGGCGCGCACGCGTTGCCCGGCACCGTTGGTGGGCTGGCCGTCGACCGTCATGACTTCGCTGGTGTTGTTGAACACAATGGTGTGGCCATTGAGCTGGTCGGCCACTTGGTTGCCACGCAAGATGCGCACCTCGGCTCGTTGGTTCAGGGTGACGACATCGGCCTGGTTGTCGTAAGTGACCTGTTCGGCCTCGCCCTCGGTGAATTCGTTCACGCCCTCGCGCTTTTGCCTGAAAAACACCCGCTCGGAGGGGGCAGCCCACAAACGTGCCACCTGCCGGCCTTGGGCGTCTTGCTGCACCTCCATGCGGGCGGCGCGCAAGACCAGTGTGCCCTTGGTCGCCAGCACCTTGCCGGTGAACTGGGTCAACTGACGCGCCTGGTCATGGCGCATGCTGTCGGCTTCGATTTGCATGGGCTGATCGCGGTCGGCTTTTTCAGCATGGCTGGTCAAGGCCAGCAAACTGGCGCACAGCCCCAGCAAGGCCCAATGGGGCAGGCGAAAGAGGGAATGTGTTTTTAAGGGCATGAATCTTGCTGTTAGTCCCGATCATTGTAGGTGCAAGCATCCCGGATCCTGTCCGCGGTATTGCAAAAATCAAAGGTCGGCCACAAAAAAGCCCGCTCGGGGCAGCGGCGGGCTTTAGAGAGTACCCATCGAGTGAGGGCATCCGGGCGGGATGCCCGGGGCTCAGCGGTTCTGGCGGCTCTGGGCAATCAGCGCATCGGCCACTTGCAGGGCACGCGGCATGCTGCCGGCCAGGGTGCCGTCGATGTAGAAGCGGCCCGCCACGCCCAGCGACGGCACGCCTTCGATCTTGAAGTCGTTTTGCAGTTGCACGGCCCGCTTGGCCTTGGTGGCCACGCCAAAGGACTTGTAGGCCTGCTCGAACTTGGCTTTGTCGATGCCTTGCTTTTCGGCCCAGGCCAGCACAGCCGCATCGGAGTTGAGCATCAACTTTTCGCCATGGATGGCGGTGAACACACGGATGTGCATTTTCTCGACCAGGTTCATGGCTTCGAGCGTGTAATACAGGCGCTGCTGGGGCACAAAGTCATCCCGGAAGGCCACGGGCACGCGGCGCACCACCACATCTTTGGGGGCGTTTTTGGCCCATTGCTCGAACGCCGGTTCGAACTGATTGCAGTGGGGGCAGCTGTACCAGAAGAACTCCAGCACTTCAATCTTGCCGGTGCCCGCCTCGGTCGCCACGGGGCGCTCGAGGGTGATGTAGTCCTTGCCCGAGCGAAAAGCTTGTTGGGCCCAGGCCGATGTATGGCCCAGCCAGGCGGTTGCGGACAGCATGGCGGTTGAAAAAAGGCGTCGTTTCATTTGAACTCCTGAAGTCGGTGCACCCCGGGGTGCGAAGTGGGTGGTTCAGCGTTGCATGCGAACCAAGGTGTTTTCGATGCCATTGCTTTCGAGCTGGGCGCGAACGCGCTCAGCGGCGGTTTTGTCTCTGAAAGGCCCCAAGCGTACGCGGTAAACCACGCGTCCGGCTTGATCCCGCTCAGAAACCTTGGCGTCCAGTCCCAATAGCGCGAGCTTGGCTTTTTGGGCATCCGCGTCAGCGCCCGTGCGGTACGCGCCGACCTGCACCACGTAGTCAAACGGGTCGCTGGCATCGGCGGGGGCCGCAGGCGTGGCAGGTGTGTTCAGTCCCGATTTGGCTTTGGCCAACTCGCCCAAGGGGTCGGCCGTCACGGCGGGTCGGGGGGTAGCAGGGGCTTTGTCGGGGGTTTTGTCTGCAGTTTGGGGCGTTGTTGCTGCACTGGCATCGGGTGGCGAGGGCGGTTCGGCGGGTGCCTTGGGTTGCAAAACGCTGTTGGGGTTCCAGTCCTTGTTCTTTTCGTTTTCCTGCACGTCTTGTGCGGTCGAGCGGGGCTGGTTCTTGTTGGAAAAAGGCGTGGGCACCTTGGTCACATAAATGGCCACGGCCAAGGCCACGCCCAGGCCCAGCACCAGGCCGATGATGAAGCCCAGAAAAGTACCGCCGCGTTGGCTGTGCATGTTCATGACAGATCCGTTCACATTTTTTGCGGGGCCGAAACGCCCAGCACTTTGAGGCCGTTGCGCAACACCTGTGCGGTGGCAGCGACCAAGGCCAATCGGGCTTGTTTGACCGCTTCGTCGTCCACCAAAATGCGCTCGGCGTCGTAGTAGCTGTGGTACTGAGAAGCCAGGTCGCGCAAATAAAAGGTCACGTCGTGTGGCGCAAAGTCGTTGGCGGCTGAAGTCAGCATCTCGGGGTACTTGGCCAGAGCCAGCATCAGCGCGTGGGCCTGTGGGCTTTGCAGGGGCGACAAGTCGGCCTGTGTCAGTGTGGCTTTGTCGCCTCCCCAGGCCGCCAGCACCGAGCAAATGCGTGCGTGCGCGTATTGCACGTAATACACCGGGTTGTCGTTGTTCTGCGCCAGCGCCAGGTCGATGTCGAAGATGTACTCGGTGTCGGGCTTGCGGGACAGCAGGAAAAAACGCACCGCATCCTTGCTGGTCCAATCGATCAGGTCGCGCAGCGTGACATAGCTGCCCGCGCGCTTGGAGATCTTGACCTCTTCGCCGCCCCGCATCACACGCACCATGGTGTGCAGCACATAGTCGGGATAGCCTTCCGGAATGCCGACATTGGCCGCTTGCAGGCCGGCGCGGACGCGGGCAATCGTGCCGTGGTGGTCGGTGCCCTGGATGTTCACCACACGCGAAAAGCCGCGCTCCCATTTGGCGATGTGGTAGGCCACATCGGGCACAAAGTAGGTGAATGAGCCGTCGCGCTTGCGCATGACGCGGTCTTTGTCGTCCCCGTAGTCGGTCGACTTGAGCCACAGGGCGCCGTCTTGTTCGTAGGTCTTGCCTGCTTCGTTGAGCTTTTGCACGGTGGCATCGACCTTGCCGCTGGTGTACAGGCTCGACTCCAGGTAGTAGTTGTCAAAGCGAACGTCAAAGGCTTTGAGGTCTAAGTCTTGCTCGCGACGCAAATAGGCCACGGCGAACTCACGCATGCCGTCCAGGTCATTCACATCACCGCTGGCCGTGCAGCTGCGGTCGTCAGACTGAACGGTTTTGCCTGCCAGAAAGTCGCCCGCGATGTCCTGGATGTAGTCGCCGTTGTAAAAGGCTTTGCTTTCGGGGTTCTCGGGGTCGGTGGGCCAGCTGTCATCGCCGGGCTTGACCCCCATGGCACGCATGTGCGTGCTCTTGGCCAGCGTGCCAATCTGTACACCCGCGTCGTTGTAATAAAACTCGCGGTACACCTGTTGGCCTTGCGTGGCGAGCAGGTTGCAAATCGCGTCGCCCAAGGCGGCTTGTCGGCCGTGGCCCACATGCAGCGGCCCGGTGGGGTTGGCCGAGACGAATTCGACCAGCACCTTGTCTGGTTTTGCAGGTTGATCGCCAAAGCACTCGGCCGCTTGCAACACTTCGTGCACCACGGCTTGCTTGGCCGCGTCTTTGAGGCGGATGTTGATGAAGCCGGGCCCGGCGATCTCGATGGCGTCCACCCAGCGCTCGAACGCGGGGGTGGCCAACAAGGCGCTGCGCAGGGTTTCAGACAGCTGCCGGGGGTTTTGCTTGAGGGCTTTGGCCAGCTGCATCGCGGCGGTGCAGGCCAGGTCGCCATGGGCCGCCACTTTGGGCGATTCAAAGGCCGCGCGCGCACCCGCGCCGGTTTGGAGTTTTTCAAGCTCGGCGGCCAAGGCCGTGAGCAAATGTTGTTTGGCAGAAAGCATAGGGCGCGATTTTACGGGGTGCACCTCAAAGCAAGCGGTATTGCAACGCACGGCCGTGCGCATTTGGGGTCAATGAGCGCAGGACTGCCAGTAATCCGCTTGGGCATAGTGGTGCTTGACGAAATCGATCCAGAGCCGCACGCGCAGCGGCAAGTGCTTGCGCTGCGGAAACACCACATAGATGCCGTTGGGCGGGGCGGAAAAATCTTCCAGTACGGCCACCAGCTGGCCCGCGCGGATTTCGCTTTCCACTTCCCAGGTGCTGCGCCAGGCGATGCCGTAACCGGCCAGGCACCAGTCGTGCAACACCTGCCCGTCCGAGCAATCCAGTGGCCCGCCCGGACGCAGGTGCACCACCTCATGCCCGCCGTCCGTTGGGTTGCGAAAGGCCCAGCCCCGGGTTTGCGAGGCATCGCTCGACAAAGTCAGGCAGTCGTGTTGCAGCAAGTCCGAGGGTTGTGCGGGCGTGCCATGCCGCGCCAGATAGCCCGGGGTGGCCACGCACAGGCGGCGGTTGTCGGCCATGCGCACGCTCACCAGGGAGCTGTCGGGCAGGTCGCCCACCCGCACCGCGCAGTCAAAACCTTCGGCCGCCAGGTCCACCACCCGGTCGCTCAGGTTCAGCGATATGGACACATCGGGATGCAACTCGCGAAAGCGTGGCACCAAAGGGGCGACATGCCTGCGCCCGAAACCGGCCGGGGCGGTGATGCGCAAATGCCCGCTGGCTTTGACGCCGCCGGCCGACACACTGGCTTCGGCATTGGCCACTTCGCAGATCAAGCGCTGGCAATCTTCCAAAAAAGCACTGCCTTCGTGCGTGAGAGTGATGCGCCGCGTGGTGCGCACCAGCAGCTTCACACCCAGGTTTTCTTCCAGCGCATCGAGCCTGCGGCCGATGATGGCCGGGGCCACGCCTTCAGACCGTGCCGCAGCGGTCAGGCTGCCCTTAGTGGCAACCGAGACAAAGGTTTCGAAGGCTTTGAGCTTGTCCATGTACTCCGATTATGCGGGTTCAGGTTTGGAATTTTTCAGAATTTTGTTGGATTGCTGCTGTCTTTGTAGGAGCCCACCCCGTGGGCGATGGGGTGCCTATGCCCATCAAACCATCGCCCACGGGGTGGGCTCCTACAAAACCGAGGGCCAGCCTTTGGGTAAACCTGCCTCTGGGGTCATGCCGTACAAAGGCTCACCAGGCAGCCCGGCTTTGAGTGGCGCGCGGGCGGCCATGAGCCGGCTCAGATCGACCCCGGTGAACACGCCCATGGCCTCAAACATGAACACCAGATCTTCGGTCACCACATTGCCCGAAGCCCCCGGCGCGTAAGGGCAACCGCCCAGACCGCCGAGCGAGCTGTCGAAGGTGCGCACGCCCGCATCGTAAGCGGCCAGGGCATTGGCCAGGCCCAGGCCCCGGGTGTTGTGCAGGTGGGCGGCGCCTGTGAGCGGACCGATTTCCTGGAACAGGCGTTTGAACAGTCGGCGCACCTGCGCCGGGTTGGCCATGCCGGTGGTGTCCGACAGGCCGATTTCGTCCACGCCAGCCTCTGCGAGCAAACGGGCCAGTCGCAGCACATCGTCTTCGGGCACGGGGCCTTGCAAAGTGCAGCCAAAGGCGGTGGACATGCCCACCTCGACCGGCACGCCGGGCGCGAACTCGTCGCGCAGGCGCAAGACGGCCCGCACTTCGTCGACCATGGCTTCGGGCGTTTTGCGCACATTGGCCAGGGAATGCGCGGGGCTGACCGAAACGGGCACGGTGAGCTTTTGCGCCCCGGCCTGCAGGGCGGCCTGCGCGCCGCGCAAGTTGGGCACCAGCGCCATGATGCGCACGCCCGTGTGGCGCAGCGCGTGCTGCACCACCTGCGCGGCATCGGCCATTTGCGGCAGAAGTTGGGCGGGCACAAAAGAGGCCACTTCGATTTCGCGCAGACCGGCTGCGGCCAGCGCGTCGATCCAGCGCAGCTTGTCGGCCGTAGCCATGGTGGCCTTGACCGATTGCAGGCCATCGCGCGGGCCGACCTCGCTGATCAAAATTTCCGGGGTGTGCGAGCGTGTCATGCCTGAATTAAACCGCAGTGCACTTGTGCCTGTCGTTTGTGCGGTCTGGAGCAGTTGAGCAGGTCGCCAAGCGCACCTCCCGAATGCCTTGTGTGCATTTGTGCTTAAAAGTCATGGGTCTATGAAGATCCGGCGGGTTTATCAGCGTCTAAATTTAGAATAGAGTGTTTGATTTCATGGGCCACACCGCAACTTGTTTGCTTTGAGCAGAGGCCAAACCCTATTTTTTTGACTTGACCCCAGAGGTTTTCATGACTGCACGCACCGCGATCCACAACCTGCAAGTGGCCAACCCACTGCTGAGTTTCATCAACGACCAGATGCTGCCCGCCACCGGCGTGAACCCAGCCAAGTTTTGGCAAGGCTTCAACGACATCGTGGCCGACCTGGCCCCGAAAAACATCGCCTTGCTGGCCGAGCGCGACCGCATCCAGACCGCCATGGACCAGTGGCACACCGCCAACCCCGGGCCGGTGGCCGCAGGCAAGGCCATGAAGGCCTACCGCCAATACCTGAGCCAAATCGGCTACTTGGTGCCTGAGCCCAAAAACGCCCAAGCCACCACCGCCAATGTGGACGCCGAGCTGGCCAAGCTGGCGGGCCCTCAGTTGGTCGTGCCGATCCTGAACGCCCGCTACGCCCTGAACGCGGCCAACGCCCGTTGGGGCAGCTTGTATGACGCGCTGTATGGCACTGACGCGATCAGCGAAGCCGATGGTTGCGAAAAAGGCACGGGCTACAACCCCCAGCGCGGTGCCAAAGTCATCGACTACTGCCGCAACGTGCTCGACCGCTGCGCGCCCCTCAAAAAGGGCTCTCACGTGGGCAGCAAGGGCTACGCCGTCAAGGCGGGCAAGCTGGTGGTGACCCTGGCCAATGGCAAGAGCACTTCGCTGCATCATGCCAAGCAATTCGTGGGCTACACCGGTGACGCCAAAGCCCCGGCATCGGTCCTGTTCGTGCACAACGGCCTGCACCTCGACCTGCAAATCAACAAGACCACCGCCATCGGCAAGACCGATCCCGCTGGCGTGTCCGACCTGATCGCTGAAAGCGCGCTGTCCACCATCCTCGACCTGGAAGACTCGGTGGCGGCGGTGGACGCTGACGACAAAGTGCTGGCCTACAAGAACTGGCTGGGCATCTTGCAAGGCAGCCTGAGCGAAGAAGTGCAAAAGGGCGGCAAGACCTTCACCCGCACCATGAACCCGGACCGCGAGTACACCAAACCGAACGCGAAAACCGGCAGTCAAGCTGCCGCGGGCAAAGGCACCGTCAAGTTGCACGGCCGCTCGCTCATGTTCGTGCGCAACGTCGGCCACTTGATGACCAACCCCGCCATCCTCTACAAAGCCGCCGACGGCAGCACCAAAGAGATCCCTGAAGGCATTTTGGACGCGATGATCACCGTGACCTGCGCCCTGGTTGACCTGCAAAAGAAAGCTTCGCACCCCCTGCGCAACAGCCGCACCGGCAGCGTTTACATCGTCAAGCCCAAGATGCACGGCCCCGCCGAAGTGGCGTTTGCCGACGAGCTGTTTGGCCGCGTCGAAAAAGTCATCGGCATGAAGCCTTCCACTGTGAAGCTGGGCATCATGGACGAAGAGCGCCGCACCAGCGCCAACCTCAAGGCCTGTATCGCTGCCGCCAAGAGCCGCGTGGCCTTCATCAACACCGGCTTTTTGGACCGCACCGGCGACGAAATGCACACCTGCATGCTGGCCGGCCCCGTCATGCGCAAGGGCGACATCAAGAACAGCACCTGGTTGGGTGCTTACGAAAAGAACAACGTCAATGTGGGCTTGGCCTGCGGCCTGCGCGGTCGCGCCCAGATCGGCAAAGGCATGTGGGCCATGCCCGACCTGATGGCCGACATGTTCAAAGCCAAGATTGGCCACCCCCTGGCCGGTGCCAACACCGCTTGGGTGCCCAGCCCCACGGCTGCCACGCTGCACGCCATGCACTACCACCAGGTGGATGTGCCGGCTCTGCAAAAGCAGATGGAAAAGGCTGTGGCAAAGCTTGACCCGAAACAACTGCGTGAAGACACCCTCAACGCTTTGTTGCAGTTCCCCGTGGTGGCCAAAGACGCCGCCAACTGGTCGGCCCAAGACAAGCAAAAGGAACTCGACAACAACGCCCAAGGCATTTTGGGTTACGTGGTGCGCTGGGTGGACCAAGGCGTGGGCTGCTCCAAGGTGCCCGACATCAACGGTGTGGGCCTGATGGAAGACCGCGCCACGCTGCGCATCAGCAGCCAGCACATGGCCAACTGGATGCAGCACGGCGTGGTGACCGAAAAGCAAGTCAAGGCCACGATGGAGCGCATGGCCGCTGTGGTGGACGCGCAAAACGCGGGCGACGAGGCTTACCAGCCCATGGCCGGTAACTTCGCCAAGTCGGCGGCCTACAAAGCGGCTTGCGATCTGGTCTTCAAGGGCAAGGCACAACCCTCCGGTTACACCGAGCCCTTGCTGCACGCTTGGCGCTTGAAGGTCAAGGCGGCCTGACCGCACTGGCCTTGGACGCGGTCTGACCCTTCAAACAAAACGGCTCCTTCGGGAGCCGTTTTGCTGTGTGTCAAGCGCTGCTGTGCCGGGCATGCCCGAGAATGGGGTTTTCAGGAGGGTGCGATGCGCTGGATTGACCGGATTCCGATGTTGTGGCTGGTAGGCATTGCCGTTTACCTGGCGGGCGCCCCGTTTGTGCCCGAGCCGCATCTGGTGGAGAAGTGGCGCATGCTCTTCGAGGGCGGTTTGAGCAAGCCCATCGACATCTTTGATTTCTTCTTGCACACCACCCCTTTGGTGGTGCTCATCATTCGCCTGTGGCGTGACGCGCAGCGCCGCCGCCAGGCCTGACGCGAATGGACTTGGCCCAAGGCCCGCACAGCCTGCAGGCGCTGCAAGCGCGTTATGGCGAACGGCACCGTTGGTTGTTGTTGCTGTCGGTGATGCTGGGCTCCATGGCGGCGGTCATGTCGTCCACCATCCTGAATGTGGCCATCCCCGACATGAGCACGCATTTCACTTTGGGCCAAAGCCGCGTGCAGTGGGTCACCTCGGGCTTCATGGTCGCCATGACGGTGTCCATGCTCACCACGCCCTGGCTGCTGTCGCGCTATGGTTACCGCAGGGTGTACGAGGTGTGCATGTGGCTGCTGTTGGGGGGCGGTGTGGTGGGGGGCTTGGCCAACGATTTTCCGCTGGTCATGGCCGCACGCGTGGCCGAGGGTTTGGCCGCAGGCGTGGTGCAGCCCATTCCCGCCATCATCATCTTGCGCGCTTTTGCGTCCGAAGAGCAGGGCCGCGCCAGTGGCTTGTTTGGCATGGGCGTGGTGCTGGCCCCGGCCATTGGCCCCAGCATTGGCGGCGTGCTGGTCGATGTGTTTGGCTGGCGCTCGATTTTTTTCATGGTGGTGCCGCTGGCCATGGTGGCGCTGTGGTTGTCGCGCCGCTACGTGCCCACCTCGGCCCCGGGCGGTGTGCAGGCCGATGCCGACAGCCCGGGGCTGGATTGGATCGGGCTGGCGCTGGCCAGCGCCTCCACCTTGATGCTGCTCAACGGTCTGGTGCAGCTGCGCAGCGATGACGCCACCGTGGCCTTGGTGCTGCTGGCGATGGCGGGCTTGGGCATGGTGGTGTTTGTGGCTTGGCAGCGGCATTTGCTGAAGCCGCGCCGACGCGTGCGCACTGCCTCTTCGGGCCGAAAAGCCAAGTCCTTGCGCCAGGCCCGCCAGGTCCGGCGTGGCCCGCTCATGAACCTGCAGGTCTTTGGCCACCGCCAATTCGCCATGGGGGCGCTGGTGTCGTTCACCTACGGCATCGCCTTGTTTGGCTCCACGTATTTGTTGCCGGTTTACATGCAGATGGGACTGGACCTGTCGCCGTCCTACATCGGTGCCGCCTTGTTGCCAGCAGGCATCTTGTTGGCCGTGACCATTGCAGCGGTGGGGCGTTTGTCGCACCGCATGCCGCCGGCCCATTGGGTGAGTTGGGGCTTGGGCTTGCTGGCGCTGTCGTTTGCGCTCATGCCCCTGGTCCACCCGGCGGCGGGTTTGGCCTTGCTCTGGATTTTGGTCATCCTCGGGCGCATTGGTTTGGGCTTCATCTTGCCTTCGCTCAACCTGGGGGCTTTGCGGGGTTTGCCCAAGGACCTGATCCCGCAGGCGTCGAGTGTGATTGGCTTCGTGCGCATGCTGGGCGGCGCAGCAGGTGTGAGCATTTGCGCCATCGTGCTGGAGTGGCGGCTGGCGGTGTACGCCCTCACGGCCAGCCATCCGGGCCGTGCCGATTTGCGCGCCTTCAACGAGACCTTTGTGTTTCTGGCCACCATGACTGCCCTGGCTTTGCTGGCGTCCTGGAAAATGGCCGAGCCTGTCGCCTCACCCGCCAAGGACTGAACCATGTGCCAACTGCTCGGCATGAACGCCAACACCCCGACCGATGTGACCTTCAGCTTCAGCGGTTTTGCCCAGCGCGGCGGTCACACCGACCACCACGGAGACGGCTGGGGCATTGCCTTTTTTGAAGGGCAGGGCGTGCGCCACTTTGTGGACCACCAAAGCGCCAGCAGCTCGCCGATTGCCGAGCTGATCCGGCGTTACCCGATCAAAAGCCAAAACGTGATTGCGCACATCCGCAAGGCCACGCAGGGTGAAGTGAGCCTGGAAAACTGCCACCCCTTTGTGCGCGAACTGTGGGGGCGCTACTGGGTGTTTGCGCACAACGGCAACCTGGTGGACTTTGCGCCGCGCTTGCACGGCAACTTCAAACCGGTGGGCCAGACCGACAGCGAACTGGCGTTTTGCTGGCTCATGCAAGAGCTGGCCAAGTCACACGCCAGCGTGCCCAGCGTGCACGAGCTCAGTTGCACCCTGCGCGAGCTGGTGCCGCAGATCGCCAGACAGGGCACGTTCAACTTTTTGCTGTCCAACGGCCAGGCGCTGTGGGCGCACGCCAGCACCCACTTGCACTATGTCTTGCGTCAACACCCCTTCAGCCGTGCCACGCTCAGCGACGAAGACCTGAGCATGAACTTTGCCGAGCACACCCACGAGACCGACCGGGTGGCTGTGGTGGTCACGCAGCCGCTGACCACCGATGAAAGCTGGGTGGCCTTTGAGCCGGAGCGGGTTTACACCTTTGAGGGCGGTGGTTTGAAGCCGCAGCGGTGATTCAACCTGCAGGTTGAGGCTTTAAAGCGCCGCTTCCACCGCATCCATGAAGAGCGCCGCCACGTCGCAGCCCATCTGGTCGGTGATTTCCTGAAAGCAGGTCGGGCTGGTCACGTTGATCTCGGTGAGGCTCTCACCGATGATGTCCAGGCCCACCAGCATCAGGCCGCGTGCCATCAAGATGGGGCCCAGTGCTTCAGCGATTTCGCGGTCACGCGCTGAAATCGGTTGGGCCACGCCCTTGCCGCCCGCTGCCAGGTTGCCGCGCACCTCACCGCCTTGCGGAATGCGTGCCAGGCAAAAGGGCACAGGCTTGCCGCCGATCAACAGCACCCGCTTGTCGCCTTGCGCGATGCCGGGCAAAAACTTTTGCACCATCACGGTTTGCGCGCCGCCTCGGTTGAGGGTTTCGATGATCACGCCCAAATTCAGGCCGTCAGCACCCACCTTGAAGATGCCCGTGCCGCCCATGCCGTCCAGAGGCTTCAAGATGATGGTGCCATGCGCGGCATGAAAGGCCCGGATGTCGGCTTCGCTGCGGGTGACCAGGGTCGGCGCGATGAACTGCGGAAATTCCAGAATGGCCAGCTTTTCGGGGTGGTTGCGCAAAGCGGCCGGGCTGTTGAAGACCTTGGCGCCTTCGCGTTCGGCCTGGCCCAACAGGTGGGTGGCGTAAAAGTATTCGCTGTCAAAAGGCGGGTCGGTGCGCATGATGACCGCGTCAAAGTCCTTCAAGTTGGCACGGCGCGTGGCGGTTTGGGTGAACCAGGCGTCGGCTTGTCCTGTGAGGGTGATGTCGCGCACCTGGGCCGAGACGGCCTCGCCTTGCTGCCAACGCACATCGGTCATCTGGCAGGCCACCACCTGGTGGCCGCGTTTTTGCGCTTCGCGCATCATCGAAAACGTGGTGTCTTTGTAAATCTTGAAGGACGCGAGGGGGTCGGCAATGAAGAGGATGTGCATGGTTGGACTGTGTCACAAAAAAGGGGAATAACGTGACGCCGGAGCGTCTTATTGGAACGCCACTTCGGCAAAGCTGCGCAGCTTGCGGCTGTGCAGCTGTTCAGGGCCCGCGTCGCGCAACAAGGTGACAGCGCGGATGCCGATTTGCAGGTGCTGGTTGACGCGTTCGCGGTAAAAGTGGTTGGCCATGCCAGGCAGCTTGATCTCGCCGTGCAGGGGTTTGTCGCTCACGCACAGCAGCGTGCCATAGGGCACCCGAAAGCGAAAACCATTGGCGGCAATCGTGGCGCTTTCCATGTCGAGCGCCACGGCACGGCTTTGGCTGAAGCGCCGCTGCGGCTTGTTGTCCGGCAGCAGCTCCCAATTGCGGTTGTCGGTGCTGGCCACGGTGCCGGTCCGCATCAGGCGTTTGAGGTCTGCACCATGACAACCCGTGACCTCGGATACGGCTTGCTCGAGCGCCACCTGCACCTCGGCCAGCGCCGGAATGGGCACCCACAGCGGCAGCTCTTCGTCCAGCACATGGTCTTCGCGCACATAGGCGTGGGCCAGCACGTAGTCGCCCAGCTGCTGCGTGGTGCGCAGACCCGCGCAGTGGCCCAGCATCAGCCAAGCGTGCGGGCGCAGCACGGCGATGTGGTCGGTGATGGTCTTGGCGTTGGCGGGCCCCACGCCGATGTTGACCATGGTGATGCCGCTGTGACCCTTGCGCACCAGGTGGTAGCCCGGCATTTGCGGCAGGCGCGGCGGTGTTTGGCCTAGGGCGTCCACCTCTTCGGCAGGCAAGCCCAAGCGGCGCGTGACCATGTTGCCGGGCTCGACAAAGGCGATGTATTCGCTGCCCGGGTTTTGCATTTCGGCGCGGCCCAGGGCGATGAACTCGTCGATGTAAAACTGGTAATTGGTGAACAGCACGTAGTTCTGAAACCAGCGCGGTGAGGTGCCGGTGTAGTGGCGCAGGCGCTGCAGTGAATAGTCGATGCGCGGCGCAGTGAACAGCGACAGCGGCTTGGCCTCGGAGGCGGCAGGTTCGTGCGTGCCGTTGGCAATCCCGTCGTCCATGGCGGCCAAGTCGGGCAGGTCAAACACTTCGCGCATCAGGGCCTGGCGCTCTCGGCTCAGGCTGCCTTCCATGTGCTCGTCGTCGGCGAAAGAAAAGTGGATCGGAATCGGCTGGTTGCTGGTGCCCACCTGCAGGCTGACACCGTGGTTTTGTAGCAGCAATGCCAACTGCTGGCGGATGTAAAACGCAAACAGGTCCGGCCGGGTCAGGGTGGTTTCAAAGCGGCCCGGATCGGCCACAAAACCGTAGCTCAAGCGGCTGTCCAGCCCTGCGTTTTTGCGGCTGGTACTGGTGACCTGCACCCGCACAAAAGGGTAAAACGCTCGAACCCGAGTGCCTGCCATGTCCGAGCCCGCCACAAACTCGCGCATGGCTTGGCGCAGGTGGTTCACGCTGTGCTGGTAGATGTGCTGGATTTGCGCCAAGGCGCTGTCGGCATCGTGGTGTTCGGAAGGGGCAATGAAAGGTGGCAGGTGCTGCATGGAGATTCCTGAACGGGCGATCTGAGGGGCTCTGGTCTGGACATTTTGCGACATGTCCATGTCGTTTGTCTGACCTGCGTTGAAGCTCAGGTGGAGGTGTTGCCTAGGTGACCACGCCAGGGGCTTGGGTCGGGCAAGCTGCGCGGCATGTCCCAGCTCTATCGGGCAAGCCCTCTCAGGAGCCTATTCATGCGCCAAGCCCGAAAAGTCATCATCACCTGCGCCCCCACAGGCGCCATTCACACCCCCAGCATGTCGCCGCATTTGCCGGTGACGGCCGACGAGATCGCCGATGCGGCCATTGCCGCAGCCGAGGCGGGCGCGGCCATCTTGCACCTGCATGCCCGCGACCCGGTGGATGGCCGTCCGACGCAAGACCCGGCGTTTTTTGTGCCGTTTTTGCAAAAGATCAAGGCCCATACCAACGCCGTCATCAACCTGACCACGGGGGGCAGCCCGCACATGACGGTGCACGAGCGCATGCAACCCGCGCTGACCTTCAAGCCCGAGGTCGCGTCGCTCAACATGGGGTCGATGAACTTTGGCCTGTTCCCCATGCTGGACCGATTCAAGACTTTTGAGCACGAGTGGGAGCGCGAGCACCTGGAAAAAAGCCGCGATCTGGTGTTCAAAAACACCTACAACGACATCGAGACCATCTTGCGCTTGGGCACCGAAAACGGCACCCGATTCGAGTTCGAGTGCTATGACATCAGCCACCTGTACAACCTGGCGCATTTTCGGGATCGGGGGTTGGTTACGGGGCCTTTGTTCGTGCAGTCGGTGTTCGGCATTTTGGGTGGCATCGGTCCGCATCCCGAAGACCTGATGCACATGCGCCGCACCGCCGACCGCCTGTTTGGCAACGATTACCAGTGGTCGATTTTGGGCGCTGGCAAGGGCCAAATTGCGTTGGCCAGCATTGGTGCGGCCATGGGCTCGAACGTGCGGGTGGGCCTGGAAGACTCGCTGTGGATCGGCCCTGGAAAATTGGCCGAGTCCAGTGCTCAGCAGGTCCAGCGCATCCGCACCGTGCTGGAAGCCCTGAATCTGGAAATGGCCACCCCCGATGAGGCGCGCAGCATGCTGGCGCTCAAGGGCGGGGATCGGGTGAACTTTTGAGGTTCAGTGGGCTTGCTGTCGGACCCTAAAAGCCCGACCTACGAGGGTATCAGTAGGTCGGTGCCTTCAGGTACGGCAGGGATGGATCACATATTGCGTCGGTACTGCCCACCCACCTCGAACAGCGCGTTGGTGATCTGACCCAGCGAGCAGACCCGCACCGCGTCCATCAGCACCTCGAACACATTGCCGTTGTCGATCACGGCTTGTTGCAAACGCTTGAGCATGGCGGGTGATTCGGCGGCGTGCAGGGCGTGGAAGTCGTTCAGGCGCTTAAGTTGGCTCTGCTTTTCTTCCTCGGTCGAGCGGGCCAGCTCCAGCGTTTCCATGACTTCGTCTCCCTTGGGGTTGCGGAAGGTGTTGACGCCGATGATGGGCAGCTCGCCGGTGTGCTTGAGCATTTCGTAGTGCATGGACTCGTCTTGGATCTTGCCGCGCTGGTAGCCGGTTTCCATCGCGCCCAACACCCCGCCGCGTTCGGCGATTTTCTCGAACTCGGCCAGTACGGCTTCTTCCAGCAACTCGGTCAGCTCTTCGATGATGAAGGCGCCCTGGCTCGGGTTCTCGTTTTTGGCCAGGCCCCATTCGCGGTTGATGATCATCTGGATCGCCATGGCGCGGCGCACCGAGTCTGCGGTGGGCGTGGTGATGGCTTCGTCAAACGCGTTGGTGTGCAGGCTGTTGCAGTTGTCGTAAATCGCAATCAGCGCTTGCAGCGTGGTGCGGATGTCGTTGAACTGGATTTCTTGCGCGTGCAGCGAGCGGCCCGATGTTTGGATGTGGTACTTGAGTTTTTGGCTGCGTTCGTTCGCGCCGTATTTCTCTTTCATGGCCACGGCCCAGATGCGGCGTGCCACACGGCCCATGACGGTGTACTCGGGGTCCATGCCGTTGCTGAAGAAGAACGACAAGTTGGGCGCGAAGTCGTCGATGTGCATGCCACGCGCCAAATACGCTTCCACGAAGGTGAAGCCGTTGCTCAGCGTGAAGGCCAGCTGGCTGATCGGGTTGGCGCCCGCTTCGGCAATGTGGTAACCCGAGATGGACACCGAGTAGAAATTGCGCACGTCGTGGTGCACAAAATACTGCGCCACATCCCCCATGACTTTGAGCGAAAACTCGGTCGAGAAGATGCAGGTGTTTTGGCCCTGGTCTTCTTTCAGAATGTCGGCCTGCACCGTGCCGCGCACATTGGCCAAGACCCATGCCTTGATCTTGGCAGCCTCGGTCTCGGTGGGCTCGCAGCCGTTGTCGGTCTTGAATTTGTCGATGTTCTGGTCGATGGCCGTGTTCATGAACATGGCCAGGATCGACGGTGCGGGGCCGTTGATGGTCATCGACACGCTGGTGGTGGGGTTGCACAGGTCAAAGCCCGAATACAGCACCTTCATGTCGTCCAGCGTGGCCACGTTCACGCCCGAGTTGCCGATCTTGCCGTAGATGTCGGGGCGCAAATCGGGGTCGTTGCCATACAGCGTGACCGAGTCGAACGCGGTGGACAGGCGCTTGGCGGGCAAGCCCTCAGACACCAGCTTGAAGCGGCGGTTGGTGCGGAAGGGGTCGCCTTCACCGGCGAACATGCGGGTCGGGTCTTCGCCCTCGCGCTTGAAGGCAAAGGTGCCAGCGGTGTAGGGGTAGCGGCCGGGCACGTTGTCCAGCATCAGCCATTTCAGCACTTCGCCGTCGTCTTCGTATTGGGGCAGGGCCACTTTGCGGATGGTGGTGCCGCTGAGCGATTTGGTGGTGAGCGCGGTGCGGATTTCTTTGTCGCGAATTTTGACCACGTATTCGTCGCCCGCATAGGCTTTTTGCATGTCGGGCCACTGAGCCAGCAGCTTGCGGGCTGTGGGGTCTTGGGTTTGCTCGCGGCTCACGGCCAGGTCAATCGCGGCTTCGGCGGCCTTGGCGCGACCGGATTTGCCCACTTCGAGCATGCGGGCCGCAGCGCGCAGTTGCTGAATCTCCCGGGCCAGGCGCGACTGGTCGATGGCGCGCTTTTTGTAGCCGCGCACCGTGTCGCTGATTTCGGCCAGGTAGCGGGTGCGGGAAGACGGCACCACGGGGTTTTGGTGGGTGCTGTAGCGCACCTTGACCACAGGCAAACGGCCTTCGGTGGTCTTCATGCCCAGCTCGGCCAATCGGGCCTTGAGGGCTTGGTACAGGGCTGTGACGCCGTCATCGTTGAAGCGCGCGGCCATGGTGCCAAACACCGGCATCTGCTCGGTGGGAACGGTCCAGGCTTCTTTGTTGCGCTGCACCTGCTTGGCCACGTCGCGCAGGGCGTCGTTGGCGCCTTTGCGGTCAAACTTGTTGATCGCCACAAACTCGGCAAAGTCCAGCATGTCAATCTTCTCGAGCTGGCTGGCCGCGCCGAACTCGGGCGTCATCACGTACATGGGCACGTCCACATGCGGCACGATGGCCGCGTCGCCCTGGCCAATGCCCGAGGTCTCGACCACGATCAAGTCAAAGCCTGCCACCTTGCAGGCCGCGACCACGTCGGGCAGGGCGGCAGAAATTTCGGAGCCAAAGTCACGCGTGGCCAGCGAGCGCATGAACACGCGCGGTCCTTGCGACCAAGGTGAAATCGCGTTCATGCGGATGCGGTCGCCCAGCAAAGCGCCACCGCTCTTGCGGCGAGACGGGTCGATCGAGATGACGGCCACGCGCAGCGCGTCGTTTTGGTCCAAGCGCAGGCGGCGGATCAGTTCGTCGGTCAGCGAGGACTTGCCTGCACCACCGGTGCCGGTGATGCCCAGCACGGGCACCTTTTGGCTTGCAGCCTGCTCACGCACGGCTTTGACAACGCCCGCATCGGCCTTGTCGTTCTCCAGTGCGGTGATCAGCTGGGCCAAAGCACGCCAGTTCATCTCGCCGTGGCCCTGAATCGCGGCCACATCTTTGGGGGCCAGGGGGCTCACGTCTTGGTCGCAGCGCATGACCATCTCGCCAATCATCCCGGCCAAGCCCATTTTTTGGCCGTCTTCGGGGCTGAAAATACGCACGCCTTGGGCCGCCAGTGCCCGTATTTCCGAGGGCACGATCACGCCGCCGCCGCCGCCAAATACCTGGATGTGCTCGCCGCCGCGTGCTTTGAGCAGGTCCACCATGTAGCTGAAATATTCGTTGTGCCCGCCCTGGTAAGAGCTGATGGCGATGCCCTGCGCGTCTTCTTGCAGCGCAGCGGTCACCACCTCGTCCACCGAGCGGTTGTGGCCCAGGTGGATCACTTCGGCCCCCATGCTTTGCAGGATGCGCCGCATGATGTTGATGGCCGCGTCGTGGCCGTCAAACAAAGAGGCGGCGGTGACAAAACGCACCTTGTTCGTGGGGCGGTATTCGGCCAAGGCTTTGAATTCGGCGGACAGATCGGTCATGGGGGCGACTCCGGTAGCAAGCGGTTTTTGATTCGGGCTTTGACGTTGACGTAAACGTCAACCAAAACCCGCATCTTAGCCGCTGCAGCCTGTCCTGTCACTGACAGCCGTGCGATGCAGGGCTGGGGTGCACAAAGCTATGATTCAGACCCGATTGATGCACCCAACCAGGACCACACGCCATGACCTCATCCGCCTCCTCCCAACCCGTCGCTGCCAACGGTTATGCCGGCGATGTCTCGCCCGAGCAGGCCTGGGACTGGGTGCAGTCGGGCGAGGCCGAATTGGTGGACGTGCGCAGCGATGCCGAGCGCGCTTGGGTAGGCTTTGTGCCCGGCGCGCACGCCTTGGCCTGGAAGCAGTGGCCCGGCATGGCCATGAACCCCGACTTTGACGCGGGCGTGCAAGCCGTGGGTGCGGGGGGCAAAAAACTGGTGCTGCTGTGCCGCAGTGGCGTGCGCTCGATTGCCGCCGCTCAACGCGCCACCGCGCTGGGCTTGCAGGCCTACAACATCCTCGAAGGCTTTGAGGGCGATCCGGACGCGCAGGCGCACCGGGGTCTCAAGGGTGGGTGGCGCTATCGCGGCCTGCCTTGGCAGCAAAACTGAGAGGCGTTTTTTGAGTGGGCGATACCACCCCGGGCGAAGACCCGGGTTCCCTGCATTCAAATACCCGGCGGCCGCTGATGGATCATCTCTTGGTTGGCCATCTCGTAGGCGTGGGCCAGTTTCAATAAATCCATGTCGCCCTGCGGTTTGCCAATCAGCGCCAGGCCCATGGGCAAGCCGTTTTTGCCAAAGCCTGCGGGCACGCTGATCGAAGGCAAGCCCGCAAAAGTGGCATAAATCACCACCTCCATCCAGCGGTGGTAGGTGTCCATGCTTTGGCCTGCAATGCTTTGCGGCCAGCGCAGCGAGACATCAAAGGGCCAGACCTGGGCCACCGGGATGGCCAGCACGTCGAATTTTTCGAACAAGGCCAGCATGCTCAGGTAAAAACGCGTGCGGCTGGCGCTGGCGGCCATGAGTTGGGCCCCTGTCAGGTTGAGTGACTGGTCGTGCTCCCACAGGGCTTCGGCCTTGATGTGGGCGCGGTTGGCCGGGTTGACCAGGAAAGGCGCGATGCGCGGCCCCACCAAAGCCTGCCGCCAGACCAGCCAGGCTTGCCAAATTTGCTCAGGCGGCATGCCCAGCTGTGCTTCGTCCACGGTGCAGCCCATGCCCGAAAAGCTTTTCAGCGCCGATTCACACACATCCAGAACGCCTTCTTCCATGGGCAGGTAGCCCTGCAGGTTGCCCAGCCAGCCGACACGCTGGCCCTTGGGGTCCATGTCCAGCGCGCCCGCAAACACGGACGGGTCACCGGTCAGGCTCAACGGGCTTGAAGGGTGTGCCCCCGCTTGGGTTGACAGCAGCAGGGCCAAGTCAGCCACATGCCGGGCCATGGGGCCTTCGGTGGCCAGTTGGGCGATGAACACGTCTTGCGCGGGCGACATGGGCACGCGGCCTTGCGAGGGGCGCAGGCCGAACACATGGTTCCATCCGGCCGGGTTGCGCAAGCTGCCCATGAAGTCCGAGCCATCGGCCACCGGCAGCAGGCGTTGCGACAGCGCCACGGCCGCGCCGCCGCTGCTGCCGCCGGCCGTTTTGCTAGGGTCCCAGGCGTTGCGGGTGGCGCCAAACACTTCGTTGAAGGTGTGCGAGCCCAGGCCAAATTCAGGGGTGTTGGTCTTGCCGATCACGATCGCCCCGGCCGCTTTGGTGCGCTGGACCATGAGGCCATCTTCTGGGGCCACAAAGTCTTTCATCAGCGGGCTGCCCAACGTGGTGCGCAGGCCTTGGGCATTGGCCAAATCTTTGATGGCTTGGGGCATGCCGTGCATCCAGCCCATCGATTCGCCGCGTGCCAGTTGCGCATCGCGTTCGCGCGCTTGTGCGATCAAAAGTTCGGGTTCTTGCAGGCTGACGATGGCATTGGACTGCGGATTCAGGCGCGCGATGCGCTCGAGCGTGGACTGCATGACTTCCTGGCACGACACCTGCTTGAGGTGGATGGCGCGGGACAAATTCAGTGCGGACGTATCAGGGTTGACCATGTGGTGCTGCTTTCTGGTTTATTTGTATTATGAAAGCGTTCGAAGGGCGATCAGCCACTGGTGAAAACCCCGACTCCGTTTTGCGCAAAGGTGACGCTTGTTCGTTTTGAAAGCTGTCATCATGATTTTTCAACTGTTCCTATTTTGGAGATCTGATCATGAAGAGACGTGTACTGTTTGCCGCCACCAGCTTGTTGGGTTTGAGCCTGTTGGCCCCCTTGGCTGCCCAAGCCCAAGCGCAAGACAACAAAGTGTTCCGCTTTGTGCCGCACGCCAACCTGGCGGTGCTCGACCCGATCTGGACCACCGCCTACGTGACGCGCAACCATGCGTACATGATTTACGACACGCTGTTCTCTGAAGACGCGCAGGGCAACATCAAGCCCCAGATGGTGGACACCTACACCACCTCGACCGACCGCAAGACCTGGACTTTCAAACTTCGCGCTGGCCTGGAGTTCCATGACGGCAAGCCCGTGACCAGTGAAGACGTGGTGGCCTCGCTCAAGCGTTGGGCCAGCCGAGACGCCATGGGCGGCATCCTGAACACCTTCATCGACCGCTACGAAACGCCCGATGCCAGCACCTTCCGAATCGTCCTCAAGGAGCCCAGCGGCATCGTGATCGACGCCTTGGGCAAGGCCTCGTCCAACGTGCCGTTCATCATGCCCGCACGCATTGCGGCCACGCCAGGCGCTGAGCAAATCAAGGAGCACATTGGGTCGGGCCCCTTCATCTTCAAAGCCGACGAGTTCAAGCCCGGTGCTTTGGCGGTGTACACGCGCAACACCAAATACAAGTCCCGCGCTGAAGCGCCCAGCGGCATGGCCGGTGGCCGCCCGGTCCACTTTGACCGTGTGGAATGGGTCATCATCCGCGATCCGCAAACCCAGTTCAACGCCATCAAGGCGGGTGAAGTGGACATGGTCGAGCAGCCCAGCTTTGAGCAGTACGAGACCCTGAAGAAGACCGAGGGTCTGAAGGTCGATGACTTCTCGCCAGCGGGCTTGCAGTTCATCATGCGCTTTAACCACTTGCACAAGCCTTTTGACAACCCCAAGATTCGCCAGGCGGCCATGGTGGCGATGGGTCAGCAGGCCTACATCAACACCCAGATCGGTGTGCCCGAGTTGGGCAAGCTGTGCCGCAGCATCTTCCCATGCGGTACTGTTTATGCGGATGAAAACACCGGTTATTTCACTGGTGTGGCCAACCCGGCCAAAGCCCGCGAAATGCTGAAAGAAGCGGGTTACGACAACACCCCTGTGCTCTTGATGCGCCCGACCGACTTGGCCTCGATCGCCAAGATCCCGTTGGTGGCCAAGCAGCAACTTGAAGCCGCAGGCTTCAAAGTGGACTTCCAGCAAATGGACTGGGCTTCGTTGTTGGCCCGCCGCGCCAAGAAAGACGCGCCTGCAGCGGGCGGCTGGAATGCCTTCTTGACCGCCTGGACGGCCGGCGACATCTCCAACCCGCTGGCCATGGCCATGCTGAACGCCAAGGGTGACACCGGTTGGTTCGGCTGGCAAAACGAGCCGCGCCTTGA
>NZ_JBILQU010000121.1:0-6993 GCF_044373035.1 Limnohabitans sp.
TGGACGAAGAAGCTCTGGATTTACGACCTGCGCACCAACAAGCATTTCACGCTCAAGACCAACCCGCTGCGCCGGGCCGACCTGGACGAGTTTGTGAACTTGTACAAGGTGGGCAAGCGCCACGAACGGGCCGAGACCTGGAGTGCAGACAACCCCGATGGCCGCTGGCGCGCCTATGGTTACGACGAGCTGATCGCCCGCGACAAGACGAGCCTGGACATTTTTTGGCTCAAAGACGACAGCCTGGCCGACAGCGACAACCTGCCCGCGCCCGCCGTGATTGCCCAAGAGATTGTGGAAGACCTGCAGGCCGCGCTGGAACAGTTCAAGCTGATTGCGGGTGATTTGGGGGCCGAAGTGCCCGAAGAGGCGGTTTAATAACGCCTATGACCAAAACCCAACAAATGAGTTTTTTCGACGCGCCTGTCGATTCGCCCACCAACCCCGAAGCCATGGCCCAGGCGCTGGCGCAGCACCCCGACTTTCGCGTCTTGCGCCGCTTGGTGCCGCGCAGCGACTATGGCGCTGTGAACGGGCAGACCACCCAGCGCGTGATCGTGCTGGACACCGAGACCACCGGGCTGGACAGCAAAACCGAAAGCATCATCGAGCTGGCCATGTTGTCGGTGCTGGTGGATACGGCCACAGGTTTCCCCGTGGGGCCGGTCACCATTTACGAATCGTTTGAAGACCCGGGCAAGCCGATTCCGGCCCAGATCACCGAGATCACCGGCATCGACGACAGCATGGTCAAGGGTTTGCGGATCGACGATGCGGCCGTGACCGCGCTGGTGCAGCAGGCCGATTTGATCGTGGCGCACAACGCCGGGTTTGACCGGCCGTTTGTCGAGGCGCGTTTGCCTGTGTTTGCAGGCAAGGCCTGGGGGTGTTCGTTCATGGGCATCGACTGGAAAAAAGAAGGCAGTGGCTCGGCCAAACTGGAATTTTTGGCGTCTGAGCGTGGTTGGTTTTACGACGCGCACCGGGCGCAGGTGGACTGCCATGCCTTGCTGCAGGTGCTGGCTTCGCCCCTGGCCGATGGCCAAACCGGTTTGTTGCGACTGTTGACCGGGGCAGACCAGACGCGCTACAAGCTGCGCGCCACGGGAGCGCCGTTTGAGTCCAAGGACAAACTCAAAGCCCGCGGTTACCGCTGGGACGGCGATGGCCGTGTTTGGTGGTGCAGTTTGGGCTCTGACGCGTTGCTGGACGCCGAATGCGCTTGGTTGCGCGCCGAGGTCTATGGTCAGCGCAACGCCCGGGTGCAGCTCGAAGCGATGGACAGCCGGGTGCAGTATTCCAGCCGATCGGGCCTGTTGACGGAGCGGGCGGTCTGATTTTTCATGCACAAGCTTGGCAAGCTGGGATAATGCCAGGTTGCACAGGCCGCGCCTGACCCCACAGGCAGGTTCGCGGTGCAGAGCCGACGCCCTTGGGGTGCCCGGTCTCTGCCTATTTTTATTCAGGGTTACACATGGCTCAATACGTATTTTCGATGAACCGGGTTGGCAAGATCGTGCCCCCGAAGCGTCATATTCTCAAAGACATTTCGCTGTCTTTCTTCCCCGGTGCCAAGATTGGCGTGCTGGGCACCAACGGCTCGGGCAAGTCCACTTTGCTCAAGATCATGGCGGGCATCGACAAAGAAATCGAAGGCGAAGCCATTCCGATGGCGGGTCTGAAGATCGGTTACCTGCCGCAAGAACCCATCATGGACCCAGAGCAGACCGTGCGTGAAGCCGTCGAAAGCGGCATGGGCGAAGTCAAGGCCGCGCAAGCCCGATTGGAAGAGGTGTACGCCGCTTACGCCGAAGAAGACGCCGACTTTGATGCGCTGGCCGCCGAGCAGGCCAAGCTCGAAGCCATCATCTCTACCGCAGGCGATGCTTCAGAGCACCAACTCGAAATCGCGGCCGACGCGCTGCGCCTGCCCGCTTGGGACGCCATCATCGGCAAACTGTCTGGCGGTGAAAAACGCCGAGTGGCCTTGTGTCGTTTGCTGCTCTCGCGCCCCGACATGTTGTTGCTGGACGAGCCCACCAACCACTTGGACGCTGAAAGTGTGGACTGGCTCGAGCTGTTCTTGCAACGCTTTTCGGGCACCGTGGTGGCCATCACCCACGACCGTTATTTCCTGGACAATGCCGCCGAGTGGATTTTGGAACTCGACCGGGGCTCCGGCATTCCGTACAAAGGCAACTACTCCAGCTGGCTGGAGCAAAAAGACGCCCGTTTGGCCACCGAGCAGCGCACCGAAGATGCCCGCTCCAAGGCCATGAAGAAAGAACTGGAGTGGTCGCGTGCCAACCCCAAGGGCCGTCAGGCCAAAAGCAAGGCGCGTCTGGCCCGCTTTGAAGAGTTGTCTGACTACGACTACCAAAAACGCAACGAGACCCAGGAGATCTTCATCCCTGTGGCTGAACGTTTGGGCAACGAGGTGTTCGAGTTCAAGAACGTCAGCAAGTCCTTTGGTGACCGTGTGCTGATCGACAACCTGAGTTTCCAGGTGCCTGCGGGCGCCATCGTGGGCATCATCGGCCCCAACGGTGCCGGTAAGTCGACCCTGTTCAAGCTGATCGCGGGCAAAGAGCAGCCCGACAGCGGCGAGGTGAAGATTGGCCAAACCGTGCGCATGGCCTTTGTAGACCAGAACCGCGATGACCTGGACAACAGCAAAACCGTGTGGGAAGACGTCTCGGGCGGTCTGGACATCATCAACGTGGGCAAGTTCCAGATGGCCAGCCGCGCGTATTGCGGGCGCTTCAACTTCAACGGCGGCGACCAGCAGAAAAAGGTGGGCATGTTGTCGGGCGGTGAACGCGGCCGTTTACACCTGGCCAAAACCCTGATCGAAGGCGGCAACGTGTTGCTGCTGGACGAACCCTCCAACGACCTGGACGTGGAAACCTTGCGTGCTTTGGAAGATGCGCTGCTGGAATTTGCAGGCTCGATCATGGTCATCAGCCACGACCGCTGGTTCCTGGACCGCATTGCCACGCACATTCTGGCCGCCGAAGGCGACAGCCAGTGGGTGTTTTTTGACGGCAACTACCAGGAGTACGAAGCCGACAAGAAAAAGCGTCTGGGCGAAGAAGGCGCCAAACCCAAGCGCGTGCGCTTCAAGGCTTTGAAGTAATCAGCTGCTTTGTGCAAGACAACGGGCCCCAAGGGGCCCGTTGTCATGTGTAGGGTAAAAAAGTCAGCGGCTGCTGAGTTTTGGGGCCTCAACCCTGGGCGTGGTTGTCCAGGTGCGCAATCGCTTCCAAGCGCAAGGCTTCAAGTTGCGGGGCCAGTAGGTCATAAGCGGCACTCACCTCGCTGGTTTCACCGTGCTTGCTCAGGCCTTCGACCATGACCACCCGCTCGACCAGGCTGTCCACGCAAAACACAGGCGTGAAGCCCTTGAGTTGATGCAGGATGCGGTTGGCTGCGTACACATCGCCTTTCTCCAGCAACACTTGCAGCTGTGGCAAATCATCGCTCAGGGTTTGCTGCAGCGTCTTGAGCAGGGACAACACGCCATTGGCGTCACCAATGAATTCCATGGCCCGCTCAATGGACAAATAAATCGGCTGAGGTGTTTGGCTCATGAGACGAAGTTACAAGTGAATACAAAAATCACGTAACCAAATGAAACGTGTTCACTGCGTATTCTAGTCAAGCAAAGCGGCCAAGCCCAATTCGGGCTCAAAACGTTTATTTTTGAACATCAATCGGCTCGGGCCTGGAAAGGCCGCCTGCCGGACCGAATGGCGCGGATCGCCCGGGTAGCAAATGGTGCGGATGCCGTCCTGGTCAAAAGGCTCAGGCTCGACCACTGGGGGCCGTCGGCTTTGCGCCTCGGCCAGCACGCTTTGGGCGTTCGAGTGGCGGCTCAGGTGCACCAGACTCATGATCTGGGGCGGAGCCAGTTCGATTTCGCGGTCCCAATAGCGCTGCAGCGCCAGGCGCGGTTGTATCCAGAGCACTTCTGTGGCCTCAAAGTTGTCGTGTTCAGCCAACTGGTTGTCGGGCACTTGGGTGACAAAAAACCGGGTGTCAAAGCGCTTGTTGGTGACCGAGGCCTGACGCGGTGTGATCCAGCGGCACCAAGGCAAAAGAGGCTCGGTGTGCAAAGTCAGCGCTTGAGACTGGAAGGCTTCGTGCCAGTTCTGCCCGCTGAGCAGGGCCTGCACCAAAGATTGTGCCACTGGCTCGGCATGCTGGGCACAGCCCAAAAGGACGCGACACTCTTCGTAGGCTTCGCGCATGGCTGCCACAAAGAGGCCCGAAGCGCGTGCGGCGGGGATATCGGGTTCGCCCAGCCTTTCTTGCAAGGTGGCGCTGTTTTGGCTCAGGCTTTGCAACCAGGCGGGGTGCTGGTCTTGCGGGTCGAGTTTGCCGCCTGGAAACACATAGACCCCGCCCAGCACGTTTGAGGCCTGATGCCTGCGCATCAACAGCACCTGCAAGCCGCCCGGGCCATCGCGCAGCATGACCACGGTGGCGGCGTCCAGGGGAGGTGTGGTGAGGATTTCGGTGTTCAATTCCATGAGGATGTCAATCGGGTAACAGGCAGTGCCCGGGGGCTGGTTTAAAGTGCATGCGCAGCGGGCTGCAGGGTCATCGGGGCCAGATTAGCAGATGAATCAGGTCAGTCCCGTCTTTCAATGTCACAAGGAAAACACATGAGCATCGATTTCAAAGGCCGCGTGGCCATCGTCACGGGCGCTGGCGGCGGTTTGGGCAAGCAGCACGCGCTGGCGCTGGCAGCGCGTGGGGCCAAGGTGTTGGTCAACGACCTGGGCGGCGATGTGCATGGCGTGGGCGGCTCGGTGTCGGCGGCGCAAGCGGTGGTCAATGAAATCCGCGCAGCGGGCGGCGAAGCCTTGGCCAATGGCGCATCGGTCACCGACTTTGAGGCCGTCAAAGCCATGGTTCAGCAAGCGGTGGACGCCTGGGGCCGGGTGGACATTCTGGTCAACAACGCGGGCATCTTGCGCGACAAAAGCTTTGCGAAGATGGCATTGGCCGACTTCAAGCTGGTGATGGATGTGCACGTCATGGGCGCGGTGCATTGCACCAAAGCCGTCTGGCCCCTCATGCAGGCGCAAAACCATGGGCGCATCGTCATGACCACCTCGTCCAGCGGGCTCTATGGCAATTTTGGCCAAGCCAATTACGGCGCGGCCAAGATGGCGCTGACGGGCCTGATGCAAACCCTGTCGATCGAGGGTGAAAAACACAACATCCGCGTCAACTGCCTGGCCCCCACCGCGGCCACCCGCATGACCGAAGGCCTGATGCCCGAAGCCGTGTTGCAAGCCCTGGCCCCCAGCGCCGTGGTGCCCGCCATGCTGGTCATGGCCAGCGACGATGCCCCCAACCGCACCATCATTTGCGCAGGCGCAGGCAGCTTTGAGGTGGCGCATATCACGCTCACGCAAGGTGTGTATTTGGGCACCGGCCCCGACACCGCCGAGCGCCTGGCCGAGGCCATGGCGCAGGTGACCGACCGCCAAAGTGAAATGGTGCCCCGCTCCGGTTCAGAGCAAGGGACGCTGGAAGTGGGCAAGGCCATGAAGGCGCACGGCACTACATGACGCCTACCCCGGTGCATCTAATTTTTCTTCCAATCAAACGGGTTCATTCATGACAACAGAAATCCCTACCCTCACCAAGCGCAAGCTCCAGGCCCAGGTGATTGGCCCCATCTATGCGGAGATGGTGGAACAAATCGGGGAGGCGCGTGCAGCCTTGATACTGGATACAGCTATTCGCAAGGCTGCCGTGGCAGAAGGGCAGTACTTTGCAGAAAAGGCCGGTGGCCAGACCTCCATGGCCGACTTCATCCAGCTCTATGAACACTGGACAAGCGACGGCGCGCTGGAGATGAAGGTGCTTGAAGCCAGCGACTCAGTGTTCGACTTCGACATCACGCGCTGCCAGTATGCCGAGACCTACAAGGAACTGGGCTTGGGCAAGATCGGCCATTTGCTCTCATGCAACAGAGACGGCACGTTTTGCCAAGGCTATGACCCGAATATTTCCTTGGAGCGCAAGCAGACCATCATGGGGGGCTCGTCCTGCTGCACCTTCCGTTACCGCTACAACGAGAAGCCGATTGGGTAGTCACGATGCGCGCTGCGGTCCGTAGGCGAAGGGCATGCGCAATAAGGGTCAAACCCAATGACTTGGGCGGTAGGGTCCACCGATTCGTTATGACTTGATCGAAGTTAGAGACATGTTCCGTTGGCGCGCAACTGCTTCATACGCTCTAACAGATCAGAGCCATTGGCGTAGGACCTGATTTTTGCATTGGCCAAAAACGGATTTCTAGAGCCAGCTTGATCAATCCGGGCGACAACCCTCAATGTCTGCTCGGCAACCAGTTTGCCATTTGCACAGATGGATTTTTTGTTTTGCTCCGTGACTTGAGCACGACAGGGTCTGAGATAAAAATCCAATTTGTTGTCCAAGCTCAACAGTTCACTGTTTTGACTGATGTGGTTGACAGGAATTGCTTGCAATGCATCCGGCAATTGAGAACAAATTTCGGAGGCCAAAGCTGGAGGGGTGATCGCCATGCTGGCAGCGAGCACAAGAGTTACGGCGCTGACTCTCATTTCTTTATTCCTGTGTGCAAGTTGGATAGATGTTATCACTGGATAAATTCAGGTTCAGTTCCCCAGCGATCAGAACTCAAACCGCTTCAGGGCTACCGCCCCTTCGCCGGGCAGCTTCAGCACAGCCTTTTGTGGACTGCTGAACACCAAATTCAAGAGGCCAACCGCATTGCTTTTCAATTGCGCCGCTTGATAAGGGCCCGTCAAAGTTTGCCCATAGGCATATTCAGACCATGATGTTTCCAGGCTCAAGTCGGCGGCCGCTCCGGAGGCGATGTACCAGACCGCATGACCTGCGGAGTCGTACATGTACCCAGCGAGAAATAAGGTGTTGCCTTGCATTTCGATGAAGAAGCCTCGACCACTTTCATCGGCATTCCACCACCAG
>NZ_JBILQU010000122.1:0-6964 GCF_044373035.1 Limnohabitans sp.
GGTGCCGCTCTGGCTTGTTCCGCTGGGCAGCACAAAGCTGCTGCTGCCCGCCACCACCGCGCCGCCGGTTTGCCAAGCACCGCTGCCCAGTCTGTAGCGCCAGGTGGCCCCGGTTTCCAGGCCCGTGACGTTCATGGTGCCGTTGTTGGTGATGAAGTCGCCGGGGGTGCCGGTGTCTGCGGCCAGCGCCAGGGTGGGGGCAGCCGCGCTGGTGTCAATGGTGATGGCTTTGGAGGTTTTGGCTACCCCGCTGAGCAGGCCACCGCTGCTGGTCTGGCGCAACTGGATGGCACCCGAGGCATAGCTGCCTGCGGGGGCGATAAAGAAGTCGTTGCTACCCGATAACCAGGTGTTACCCTGGGTCAGGCTGTATTGCCAGGTAGAGCCAGTTTGGACATCTGTGACGTTAAAGCGCCCGTTGCTGGTGATGCCGTCGGCGTTGGTGGTGCCGTTGGGCCCGGTGTCTGCTTGCAACGTCAGGATGGGTGGCGGGGGCGCGGATTCTAAAAAATAAGCTCGGCTGCCCAAGCCTGCCAGGGTGTTGCCAGCCAGGTCGGTGATCTTGAAGACCATGGTGTTGTTGCCCTCGATCAGGTCCACATCCTTCCATTCCAGAACGCGCCCACCGGTTGTGCGGTTGGCAATGCTGCCATTCAGGTCTGTCCAGTTGTCGCCGTTGTCCACACTGCCCCAGAGGGTTTCAAGGTTGGCCGCCGGGCTGGCGATGAGCGCTTTGCCCAATGTGGCACCGATGGTTTGTGTTTTGGTGGCGGTGTTGAAGTCACCCGGTGTGCCGGTGTCTGATGAGATGGTGAGGGTGCTCAGGTCGATGCTGTTGTCCGGCGTCTTGGTGTCCAGAAAGAAAGTGGTGGTTGCAGCCGCTGCGGTTTGTGCATTGCCCGCTGCATCGGTCTGGGTGGCGCTGACGCTGATGCTGCCATCGCCCAGGGTCGTCAGATCGGTGCTGGTCAGGGTCACGGCCTGTGCAGAACCCGTGCCGGCGACCGTCTTCGTCACCGTGTTCGCGCCCCTGGTGAAGGTGACCACGGCGCTGGCGCCGTTTTCTGCCGTGATGGTGACCACGCCTGTGTCGGTGGCTTCGGCACTGCTGGCCCCATTGGACACGTCCGTGCCCAGGGCCAGCGTGAGGGCGGTCGGCGCCGATCTGTCCAGGGTGAAGGTGATGCTTGCAGGCGGTGCGGTTTGTGCATTGCCCGCTTTATCGGTCTGGGTGGCGCTGACGCTGATGCTGCCATCGCCCAGGCTCGTCAGATCGGCGCTGGTCAGGGTCACCGCCTGTGCAGAACCGGTGCCGGTGACCGTCTTGCTCACGGTCCCGCCACCCGAGCGGCTGAAGGTGACCACGGCGCTGGCACCGGTTTGTGCCGTGACGGTGACCACGCCGCCGGTGGCCGTGGCTTCGGCACTGGTGGCCCCATTGGACACGCCCGCGCCCAGGGCCAGCGTGGGGGCGAGCGGAGCGGATAGGCTCAGGTTGAAGGTGACGTTTGCCGCCGCTGCGGTTTGTACATTGCCCGCTTTGTCGGTCTGGGTGGCGCCGACGCTGATGCTGCCATCGCCCAGGATCTTCAGATCGGCGCTGGTCAGGGTCACCGCCTGTGCAGAACCGGTGCCGGTGACCGTCTTGCTCACGGTCCCGCCACCCGAGCGGCTGAAGGTGACCACGGCGCTGACACCGGCTTCGGCGGTGACGGTGACCACGCCGTCGGAGGCCGTGGCTTCGGCGGCGCTGGCCCCATCGGACACGCCCGTGCCCAGGGCCAGCGTGGGGGCGGTGGGCGCTGCGGTGTCCAGCACGTAAGGGACCGAAGCGCTGCTGCCGCTGACATTGCCAGCGGCGTCTCGCAACTGAAACACCAGGCTTTTGGTGCCACTGGCGGTCTCATTGACCAAGGCGGCGACGTTCCAGGTGAAACTGGTTTTGCCCGCGCTGCTGTCGGTGCTGCGGTTGGTGATTTCGCTCCAGGTGACGCCGTCATCGACCGAGCCAAAAATGCGCTCTGTGCTGGCCACCACGGTGGTGATGGTGCCGGTCACGGTTTGCGCCGCAGTGTTGGTGATGAGGTCGGCGCTGCTGATGCCGGTGTCGGCGCTCAAAACCAGACCGCTCACCACCGGCGTGGTGGGGGCCTGGGCATCGAGCGTGTAGGCCAGGTTGACCCCGGCATTGACCTGCGCTGTTTCGCCCTGGGTGGTGGATGCGCTGGTGTACCTGAATTGAAGCGTTTTGCTGCCTTCGGGCAGGCTCACCCCGCTCAAAACCAGGGTGCTGGTGCCATTGCCTGCAACGCCCGTGTTCCAGACCGTGGCGTCGGTGGTTTTCCAGGACAGGGTTCTCGTGTCCTCCAGCGGTTTGGAGAAGGTGATGGTGATGTTCTGGGTGCCAGTGCTGGTGATCAAATCGGTGTCAGAGACGCCGGTGTCGGCGCTGAAAGCCACGCCAGAAATGCTGGGCGGCGTTTGCATGACGGCAACCAAGAACTGCGGCACCGAGGTGACAGCGGGGTTCACAAATCCGGCTACGCCGTCGACAACGTCCTTGATTTGGCTGGCCATCGCTGCGATGGCGTTTGTCGGGCTGGTGAAGTTGTTTGACTTTTCCAACTGGGAGATGGTGTCCAGCAATTGGCCAGCCTTGTTGGCGCTGGCATTGGCCGTGCCGTCCAGATTGATGGTGGGAATGACGGCAATGTCCGACACCAGTTGGCCTGTGGTGCTCAGTTCGAGGGTGGTGGCCAGCGCCTTGCTGATGGCGATGATTTCTGTGCTGGATTTGTTGGTGACCACCGCGCCAGCGTCCATGCCCGCCTTGACCGCCACCAGTTCGGTCAGGGGGTTGATGTGGACTGTTTTGGGAACAATGCCTTCGGTCAGCACGATGGCACGCAGGTCGGGCAGCCCCCCTGGTTTGCCAAGGCTCAAGCCTGTCTTGGTGGCTTCGTCCATGTAGTCGGGTGCGTTGGGGTCGCCGTCCAACACCTTGAGAATGACAAGGCCGGTGTGGCCGTTGGTGATTTTGATTTCATAAGCGCCGGTGGCACCATCCACCGTTTCGTCGCTGCCCAGTGTCCTGCCGTCGCGGTCATAAGCCACCACGCGCAACTGGTTGGTGGCCAGCATCGGACCCAGGGTGATGGTGCCCGTCAGGACCAGCGAGATCAGCGCGTCAGCCGCAGCCCCCCCGCCGCCGCCGCCCGCGCCGCCCAAGGCGCCCAAGGCGCCCAAGGCGCCCCAGACCGGGTTAATGTTGGCCAAAAAGCCACTTTTGGGGGCCACCGGGGCCTGGCTTGCAGCTTCTGGCTGGGTGATTTGGGCCAGTTTGCCTTCGATGTTGCCGCTGATGGTCTCGACCTGGCGCGCCAAGGAAGACATTTGGGACTGCATTTCGGTTTTCAGCTCGGCCCTGAAATCGGCCATGTCTTTCTTGATGTCTGCGTTGCTGCTCAGCACATCCAGCGGTTTGCCGGGCGCGTTGGCGTCTGGCGTTTTGCTGGCATCGGCATCGGCAGCGTCTTTGCTGGCCACCGACAGGTCGGACAAGGCGTCAGCCTGGACAGTGCCCACTTGTTTGAGCAAGTCAGCGGCGCGTATCTCGGCGTCGGCAAAGGCAATGCGCAGGTTGGTGTCGATCATGGCGCGCAGCGCGCCGTCGCGGATGGTCACGCGCTGGCCAGACTTGAGGATGACGATCAGGTCGGTGTCGAGCACCCGCACCGAGGCGATTTCTGCCGCACGCATGGGCAAGCGGATGACCTGGGTTGCAGCGATGGTTTTGGGATCAGCCATGGTGAAATGTCCTGTCTAACAATGCGAACAAAAAAACAAACTTCGAACTTCAAAAAAAATACGCGTCTCTGGGGCTTCAAGAATTTTTTGCATCCGCAGGCACTCAGTCCGTGCCGGGCACGCCGGGGCTGGCTTGGGCTTGGGCTTGGGCGGGTGCAGCGTGCGCCTGCAGGCCCAGCTGTATGCGCAACTTGGCACCCATTTCTTCGAAGGTGTCTTTGCAAGCCAGCAGGCTCTCGCGCAGGGCTTGTTGTTCTGTTTGTTGCAGGCTTTGGCTTTGCAGCAGTTGGTTGCCCAGCAGGGTCTGGCTGGCCTCTGAACGCACCAAGGCCTCGGCCATGAGTTTGAGGTGCAGGTTGGTCTCAGACTGCAAGGCGCGGTGTTGCTGGTGTTGCGTCTGGTCCTGGTGGTGAATTTGCCGCAGTTGGGTGCCCATTTGGTCCCAGGCGTCCATCCAGTGCGGCCCCGCGGCCATGACCTGGTGCACCATGGCGTCAATGCGGTTGCGCTCTTGCAGGGTCTGGTTGATGTTGACGGTGGCGGCCACCATGCTCTGAATGTCTTGACGGGTTTGCGTGGCCGACTCCAGCAGGCTTTGGTAATGGTCGGTGGCTTTGGCCACCATCTGGGTGCCGTCAGCAATGACGCGCGCAATCACGCCGTCGAGCTCATTGCGCTCGCGCATGGTGCGGTTGAGGTCTTCGGCTGAGCGCAGCACGCCTCGGGTTTCATCCTGCATTTGCAGCATCAGCGCCGTGAGGGTCTCATTGCGCTCGCGCATTTGCTGAAACATGGCGTTCCAGCGCTCGGATTCGGCCCAGGCCAGTTCGGTGTCGGCTTGCAGGGCAAGGACGCCCTCGCTGCCAGCGCCATAGTCGTAGTCGCGCACGCTTTCACGGATGGCCTTGACGACCTGGCCGCCGGTTTTGCGCACCGACATGACCACCATGCCCAACAGCAAAGAGCCCATCAGGCCGTACAAGGACGCCACAAAGGCGGTGCCCATGCCGCGCATGGGGGCTTGCAGCTTTTGCAGCATGTCCTTGAACATGTCGGCCTGGGTGGCACCTGCCGAGCTGTTGCCCATGAGCGCAGAAAACAGGTTGCCGAGCTCGTCCAGCGTGCCCAGCAAGCCAATGAAAGTGCCCACCAGGCCCAGACCAATCAGGGCACCCCCCAAAAAACCCGGCAGCGTGAGCTGGCTGCCAATGCTTTTTTCAAACTCCAGCATCTCGTTTTCTACGGCGGCCTGGCGCATGCGCAGGGGCAGCACCGCTTTGCCCGACAACAGGTTGTACAGCGGCGACAGTTGGGGCACCCATTGGGTGCTTTCGAGCAGGCTGGCACGGTCTTCTTTGCCGGTCTTTTGCCAGCGCCGCAAGTAGGACTCTTCCCGAATAAAGCGCAGCAGGCTGTACCAGGACAGGATGAGCCCCATGAAGAAGCCCCCAAAAATAAGATAGACCACCTCGGGGTGCGGCGTGGAGACGATGGAGGCCACCACCGCGTTCCAGAAAAGTGTGACCGTAGCCACGATGACGATCATGGTGGGCGCGATGGCGTTCACACCGTACCCCAGCACACGGAAAAAGTACTGCTGTTTTGATAACTTGGCGATAGACATCAGGGGGCTCTCAGTGTGGGGAAAGGTTTGGGCCGTTAAAAATCGGGGCTTGGGGGGCGTGCGCTCAACCGGGGGCGGGCGGGCTGCCTGGCGGGCTGCCTGGCTGGCTGCGCGCCAACCACACGGTTTGCTGGCCTGCGGCTTGCAGGTCCTGCCCGCTGTCCAGCAGCCGAACTTCGATGGCTGGCGGGGGCTGGCCCGAATCGATCAGGGCGTTGCGTATCGCCATGGCGCGCTGATAGGCTTGGCGCGCCTCGACGGCGTTGCGCGTGTTCACGCTGACCCAAATGAGCCACTGCGGGGCGGTTTGGGCTGTGGAAATTTTGCGCAGGGTGTCGCGCACGGCGCTGTCATCGGCAGCGCTGAGGCGGGAGTTGCCGGGCCCAAAGTCAAAGCGCACCAGGCCTTCGCCCGCGCTGTCTTGACGCAAGATGGCCCAGCGCACAGCAGCGGGCTTGTCGCCGCCCTGGGGGGGGCTTTCTTGCACAAACAAAGGCTGGGGTGGCGCGTCTTGATTCTGTGGCGCTGGCCGCGATGCGGACGCGGATGCGGGTGTTTGCGTGGGTGCTTTTGCTGGTGCTGGTGCGGGTGTTTGCGTGGGTGCTTTTGCTGGTGCTGGTTGATCCGGGCTTTGGGCGTTCTGGTTGGGTTTTTCTTTGGGCGCGTCTTTCACCACGGTGTTCAGGGCCAAGGCAAACACCGCCACCACAAACAGGATGTTGAGCATGACGTTGGTGATGGCATCCACATAGGCTGGCCAGAAACTGCCTTCTTCGTGGTGGCTTGCCCCGCTCATGGCTGCCCCTTTTGGGTCACGTTTGCAGGTGCTTGCAGACTGCCGGGCTTGACGAAGACCTTGCCTTCGGTCGCCAGGGCTTGGGCATTGGCCGTTGGGCTGCGCGTGAGCGCCGGGTCGGTGTCCAGCAGTTGCAGCTCAATGTTTTTGGCTGACACGCCGGATTCAATGAGCAAGTCGCGCGTGGCCAGCACCCGGATGTAAGCCAGCCGCTGCGCCGATGAATTGCCTGGCTCGCTGTAAGCAAACACCTGCCAGTTGCCCTCGGGGCTGACCATGTTCAGTTGGGCGGCAAATTGGGCGCGTTGCGCAGGCGCAATGTCCACCGTCTGACCAGGAAAATTGATCGCCCAGCGCGCAGCTTGGCCTGGGCTGGAAGGCTTGGTTGCTGGTGGTGCTGTTGCTTTGGGTGCGGTTGCTGGGGGTGCGGTTGCTGGGGGTGCTGTTGCTGTGGGTGCTGGCATTGGCGGCTCGGACTGTGCTTTTTCTGCAGCACTCGACAGCACCAATGCGATGGCGAGGATGGCCATGATCAGCAGCAGGGCCAGCAGCAGGCACGAAATGACAGAGACATAGCCCTGCCACATCGTGTCTTCTGATTCTTGTGCGCTGGCGGCTTCCACTTCAGACTTCTCCTAACGATGTTGGCAGGGTTTTGGAACAGCGATCAATGACCCATCGGACCACCTGGCCCGGGTGTGCACGCAGCTTTTGTTCAGCCAGAGCGCCACTATTGA
>NZ_JBILQU010000123.1:0-6938 GCF_044373035.1 Limnohabitans sp.
TGGCGGGTGGGGCGGCAGTTTGGCTGCTCAAACAGCGTACCCGCAAAAACCCATCAAATTCATTGTGCCTTTTGCGGCGGGGGGGTCTGCCGACACGGTGGCCCGTTTGTTGTCGGAGCGGCTTGGGTTGGCTTTGGGGCAATCGGTGATCGTGGACAACCGGGGCGGCAATGGTTCGGTCTTGGGCACAGACATCGCTGCCAAGGCCGCACCCGATGGCTATACGGTTTTGCTCAGCAACGGTGCCGCCATGACCACGGGCCCTTTGATGGGTCAGATCACCAACTACAAGCCCTTGAGCGATTTTGTCCATCTCAACTTGTTCGGCACGTTCACCAATGCCTTGATCGTTCGGGCCGACCATCCCGCTAAAAATGTTCAGGATTTATTGAACATGATTCGGCTGCAGCCGGGCAAGATCAACTATGGCTCTGCAGGTGTGGGGTCTGCGGGCAATCTGACAGGCGAATTGCTCAAGCAATTGGCAAAGGTTCAAATGGTTCATATTCCCTACAAGGGGTCGGGGCCGGCGTTCAATGATTTGATGGGCGGGCAGATTGACTTCATGTTCAATGCGCTGATTGCATCAGCACCCCACATCAAGGGCGGGCGAGTGCGTGCATTGGCGGTGACAGGGCATCACCGTGACACCGAATTCACCCAAGTGCCCACCTTGTCCGAAACGGTGCCCGGTGCCGTTGGCGACGCCTGGTTCGGCTTGTCGGTGCCTGCGAAAACACCCGTTCTGGTGCAAGAGCGTTTGCGGGCTGACATGGCGCGCGTTTTGGCGCAGCCTGAAATGCGCACCAAATTGGCCGAATTGGGCATGCAGCCTTTGGGGCTGGACAAACCCGAATTTCAGACTTTTCTGGATCAGGAGATCAAGAAATGGGGGCCGGTGATCACGGCCGGTCAACTCAAGGCGCAGTGATGCGGGCATGAGCCCTGGCGGTTCAGGTCAAGGCGGCAGACTCCCGCAAGCCGGTGATCATCGAGGTGTTGAGCAAATGGGCTTTGTGCAGGACAGGGTCACTGGCCTTGCGCTGCAATTCCTCCAAGGCGGTCTGGCGTTTGGACATGTCCCGCTCCTGCATGCGCGCACGGTTGCGGCCCGATTGCTCCAGCACATGCGAGATGGCGATCGGGCGGCGTTGCCGCTCATACAAAGCCAAAGCTTCAAGACCGCATTGCCCCTGCAGTATGGCGCGCAGTTTTTCGCTCAGGTTGAACGCATCATGAATACCACCGTTCATGCCCATGCCGCCGCTGGGGCTGTTGAGGTGGGCGGCATCGCCGACCAGAACCGCTCGACCGGTGACGTACTGTTTCACCACCCGTTGGTGAATTCGGTAGGGTCGAATTTCCAGGACGCCGTAGGCTTCGTGGCGTGGCCAGATGCGCTGCATTTTTTCTTGGACTGCGGTTTCTGAAGTGGCCTCATCGATGCTTTCCCCCTCATCCTGATACAGACTCACGCGCCATAAATCACGCAGCCGCAGCAAACTGAAAGTGCCACGTTCGCTCCAGCAGTAATTGATATAGGAAAGACTTGGCAAATGTTCATGGAACGCAAACCGGGTGGTGGCCAAAATGGTGGTCTCCGGGAAAGTCAAGCCATCGAATTCCAAATTCAATTGTTTTCGCACCGTGCTGTGGCCACCATCGGCGCCCACTAAAAATGAGGCCTCCAGCTGATTCAGTTGGCCGTCTGGCGACTGGTATTGCACCTTGACCGAGTGGTCAGTTTGTGAAAACCCGATCAGTGGACTGCCCCAATGCACCTGCACATGGGGCAAATGGGTCTGGATGTGCGCCAACAACAGTTCAGACAAGCGCCATTGCTCACATTGCAAGCGATAGGGGTGCGCGGTTTCGTCTTTCAAAACAGACAGGTCAAATTCGGCATACTGGCCCGTCGAGTGCATGCGCACTTGCCAAGTGGGGGCGATCAATCCCGCTGCGATCAATCCAGCCGTGATGCCATGCGCTTGCAGCATGTCCAGCGTGGGGGGATGGAACGTGGAGGCGCGCAAACCGCGCACCAACTCGGGCGCTGATTCGAGCACCGTGCAAGCGATGCCCATGTGCCCCAGCCGCATGGCCAACACCAAGCCGACGGGACCCGCACCGGAAATGACGACGGGTTGGATGTTCATGCCGTGCGGGCGATGCCCATGGCCTGAGCTCTGTCAGCCCAGTGCCCGGCATCCAGCCACGTTGGAAGGTCAGATGTTTCTGCGGGGGTGTTGGGGATGGCTGCGACCGATTGCCACATCAAACCCAGCATGCTTGACAACCACGGCGGACCGGTGCGATCGCGTTGAACCAACAGCGTTTTCAGGCTAGGCATGCCCGTGCCCAACATCAAGACAGCGTCAGCGCTCGATGCGCTCAAAGCTTGGGCTGCGTTGTTGGCCGATTCGCTGGAGGTGGTGTAAATGGCATGAAAACCTGGATCGGATGAGTTCACAGCCTGCACCGTGCCAATGTCAAAACCATGCGACACCCAATAGGCGATGCTCGCTTGTGTGAGGTCGCTGGGGTAAGGCGAGAGCAAATCCAACCGACGAACGCCCAATGTCTTTAAGGCTGCGGCCACGGCCATACCGGCGGTGACGACGGGGATGTTCAGGCGCGCTTGCCAAGCGTGCACCCATTGCGCCTCTTTTTCGCGGCCCATCAAATAGGACGAGCCGGTGCAGGCCAGTGCCAGAACCGACAGTGGGGCATTGCCAAATTGAAGCAAGCTGGATTCAAGTTGGTCAAAGTAATCCAGCAATCGCTGATTCAGACTGGGTGCCTGGCTGGCGAGGCGGCCATTGATGAGCGAATAGCCTGCGGGCAACAAGGCCCAGGCTTCGGGTTCAACGGTGGTATTGGCCTGCGGCGTCAGCAGTCCAATCAAGCCAAGAGGTGCGTATTCCATGCTCACAAAACAAGTGGCTCCGTTGAAATGCCAATAAGGGCTAAAGGGAGGATTGTGAACCCAAGCCCAGGTCTTGTGCCACGCCCCAAGCGTTCAACGGCAACCCAAACGCGTCGCATGGGTGACAAAAGGGCATGCTCGCAATGACCTTCTAGGTCTTAGTCAGGTTGCTTTAACCCAAAGATCACTACATAGTAGATTGCAAATCCTTCACCTCGGAGACTGCCACATGAAACTGAACGTCAACGGTAAAAACCACAGCCTCGATGTCGAGCCAGAAATGCCCCTGTTGTGGGCCTTGCGCGATGAGCTTGACATCAAAGGACCCAAGTTCGGTTGCGGCATCGCCCAATGTGGGTCGTGCACCGTGCTGCTCAATGGCGAGCCGGTGCGCTCTTGTACTTATCCGGTCTCGGGCGCTTCGGGGCAAAAGGTCATCACCATCGAAGGCTTGGCCGACAAGGGCCGCTTGCACGCGGTTCAGCAAGCCTGGATTGACCACCAAGTGCCCCAGTGCGGTTACTGCCAGGGCGGACAGATGCTCGCGGCCGTGGCCCTGCTCAAGAAAAAGCCCAAACCCACCGATGAAGACATCGACGCCGCGATGACCAACATTTGCCGTTGTGGCACTTATGCCCGCATGCGCACCGCCATTCACGCCGCTGCCAAGAAAGGGACCCGCGCATGAGCACCCCAAAACTGACCTCCGGCATGGATCGCCGCCACTTCTTGAAGATCTCCAGCACCGCAGCCGCAGGTTTGTCGGTCGGGTTTTTTGTGCCCCAAACGGCACAAGCGGCCAACACGCCCCAGCTGAATGTGTGGGTCGAAATCGAGCCCAACGACACGATTGTCATCCGCTACGCCCGTGCAGAAATGGGCCAAGGCAGCATGACGTCTGCCCCCATGATGATTGCCGAAGAGCTGGAAGCCGATTGGAAAAAAGTGCGCGTCGAGTACGCCACGGCGCATGAAAACCTGCGCACCAAACGCGCCTATGGCGACATGGCTTCGGTCGGCAGCCGCACCATCCGCAATTCGCAGGAATACCTGCGCAAAGCAGGGGCCACCGGGCGCGAGATGCTGATTGCCGCTGCTGCCCAGCAGTGGGGCGTGCCGGCCAGCGAGTGCAAAGCAGCGCTGAGCAAAGTCACCCATGTGCCCAGCAAGAGGACGCTCAGCTACGGCAAACTGGCCGCAGCGGCTGCCAAGCTGGAAGCCCCCAAAGACGTCAAACTCAAAGACCCCAAAGACTGGACATTGATCGGCAAGTCCATCCCCCGTGTGGACATTCCCGACATCGTGACCGGCCGTGTGAAGTACGGCATCGATGCGCAAGTGCCTGGCATGCTGCACGCGGCCATTGCGGCATCCCCGGTGTTCAACGGCACTGTCAAAAGCATGGACGCCTCCAAAGTGGAAAACCGCAGGGGCATCGTCAAGGTGTTGAATTTGGGCACCTTTGTTGCCGTGGTGGCCGACAACTGGTGGCGCGCCAAAGAAGCGCTGCGCGATGTGGCGGTGGACTGGGATGTGGGCGAGCACGGCACCCTGAGCAGCGCCGCCATCATGGCCCACTTCAAAGCGGGCATGGAGCAGCCAGAACTGGCGGTGGCACGCAACGATGGCAACACGGCAGACGCGCTGAGCAAAGCGGCCAAGGTCATCGAGGCCGAGTACTTCACGCCCTATTTGGCGCACGCCACCATGGAGCCCATGGTGTGTACCGCTTGGTTGCAGGGCGACCAACTCGATGTGTGGTGCTCGACGCAAAACCCGGAATCCACCTTGGCCGTGGCGGCGGCAACAGCCGGTGTGCCCCAGGCCAATGTGAAAGTGCACCCGATGCAATTGGGTGGGGGTCTGGGGCGCAAAAGCCCGCAAGACTTCACACGCCAAGCCGTCACGATTGCCAAGGCCATGCCCGGCAAGCCCATCAAAATGCTGTGGTCCCGCGAAGAGGAAATCCAGCACGGCTTGTACCGCCCGGCCAGCCTGATGCGTTTCAAGGCGGGCTTGAGCGCCACGGGCAAAGCCGAGGCGCTGCACATCCGAGTGAGCGCCCCTTCCATTTTGGCCACCTTGCTGAAACTGCCCTTGCCCAAAGGGGTGGACGGCCAGGCCGTGGCCAGCTTCAACGACCACCCCTACGACATCCCCAACACCTTGGTGGACTATGCCCAGCGCAACACCAATGTGCCGGTGGGTTTTTGGCGCACTGTGGGGCACTCACAAAACCCGTTTGGGCGTGAGTGCTTCATTGACGAGATGGCCCAGGCTGCAGCGCAAGACCCGGTTCAATACCGCTTGGGCATGCTGCCCAACAATGAAAAAGCCAACCGCGACCGTGCCATCTTGTTGGCCGTGACCAAAGCGGCCGGATGGGACAAAAAACCGGCACCGGGTGTGTTCCGGGGCGTGGCCGCCACCGACGGTTATGGCAGCTGGACGGCTTGCGTGTGCGATGTCTCCATCAACGCCAAAAACGAAGTCAAGATCCACCGCATCGTGATCGGCATTGACCCCGGTTATGCCGTCAACCCCGACAACATCGTGGCCCAGTTCCAGGGCAGCGTGGTGCATGGTTTGACCGCCATCTTCTGGGGTGAAAACACCATCAAGGACGGGCGTGTGGAGCAATCCAACTTCCACGATTACCGCATGATGCGTTTGAACGAAATGCCTAAGGTCGAGGTGGTGATTGCGCCCACGGGCGGCTTCTGGGGCGGGGTGGGCGAGCCCGCTCAGGCGCCTTTGGCACCTGCGGTGGCCAACGCCATTTCGGCCGCTTTGGGCAAACGCATCCGCAGCTTGCCTTTGAAAAACCATGGTTTGACTTTGGCACGCGCATGACGGTGTTGGGCTTGGCGCGGGTGTGGGCCTTGGTGTGCAGCGCTGGCTGGGGCTGGGCCGCTGCACAAACGCCAGAGGCCGTCAGCTTGGCCTCGCCGGATCGGGGCAAAGTCTTGCTCTTGCAAAGACAAGACAGCGGCTGTGTGCTGTGCCACCAAGTGCAGGGTTTGCCTGCGGGTGGTGCACTCGGCCCGTCTTTGGTCGGTTTGGCCGAGCGCAGCACCCAAGATCAAGCCCGCGAGCGTATCGCCGATGCCCGGCGCTTTAACCCGCAAACCATCATGCCCGCCTATTTGAGCACCGAGGGTTTGCACAAGGTGGCCAACCCCTACAAGGGTCAAACCATTTTGACGACGCAGGGGCTTGAAGACATCTTGAGTTACCTGTTCTTGCCCAGCAAGGCCACGCCATGAAGTGGCCCACATTGACCCGTCGCGAAGGCTTGCGGCAAGCGCTGCGGGCCGGGCTTTATGGGGCGGTTGTTCAGCTGTGGCCCAGCCAAGCCCAAGACATGGCATCGGGCCAATTGTTGAGCGTGACCAAAATGATCGAGCCCCTGACCCGGGGCGCCCGTGTGTTGGAACAAGACGTGAAATGGGTCGCCCCTGTGTTGGCCGACAACGGGACTTTGGTGCCTGTCACGGTGCAGGTGCAAAGCCCCATGACGCCCCAAGACCATGTGACGCATGTTTACCTCTTGTCTCAGCGCAATCCGGTGACGCGCATGGCGGTTTTTCATTTGGGCCCGTGGAATGGCCGTGCCGAAGTCAGCACGCGATTGCGCTTGGCTGGCACCCAGCAAGTGGTGGCCTTGGCGCGCTTGTCCAATGGCGAGTTTCGTTATGGTCAGATGGAAATCATCGTCACAGAGTCGGCTTGCGTCGACGCTTCATGAACATGGCATTTGCACGCATCCAATGGCCTGAGCGCGTCCTTGCAGGGGATGTGGTCAAAGTTCGTCTTTTGGTGCAACACCCCATGGACACAGGGTACCTGCAAGACCTGTTGGCCAAGTTGGTGCCACGCAATGTGATCCGGACATTGACCTGTACCTGGGGCCAGCAAGAGGTGTTCCGTGTGGAGCCATCGTCCGGAATTTCGGCCAATCCCTTGTTTGAATTTTTTGTGCGAGCAGAACAAACGGCCGAAATGCACGTGG
>NZ_JBILQU010000124.1:0-6810 GCF_044373035.1 Limnohabitans sp.
AGGGTTGTTTGAATTCGGCGTTTTTTTCACCCAACAAATATGAACCAGTTACAATTTGTTGTTTTTACGAATTGCGTAGATTATGATGGTGTTGAAACATCAAATATTAAATTTTGGTGGTTTTGAATTTTTTTTTAATTCCTGTATTTGTAAAATTCTTTGCGGAAATATTTTCCGTTGTTTTGTACTCAACATGAGTTCATTTGAGTTTATTGTTATTAATCTGAGAAAGTGAACAAAACTGAACAACACCTATTTGAAGCGCTCACTGAGATCAATCAGTGGGAATGGCTTTCCCTGCCCAGCGTGCGAAGTTTGGTCGGAAGGCATGTATACTTTTGTTTGGCTAATGAGATTATGAAAAATGTAGAAGTCCGTGCCGGACAACCCCTGAAACAGGTTTTATTCCATCCCGAATTCACAGACAGAGCCATCCGAATGAAATTGCGTGAATTTGAAAAGGATGGGCTCATCGAAAGACTCCCCGATGACATCGACAAACGCTATCGACGCTTGGTGCCGACCCAGGCACTGGTTGATGCCATTCACAAGCATGCAAAAACCTTGCGTCAGACGATTGAAAAATCAGTTTATTGCGTGGACAAACATTGACAAATTGACGCCGGGTCGTTTGTTGATTTTGGCATTTGTGATGGTCTGCTGGCCAGTCCAATCCCAAGCCACTCAGGCGTACCGCAGCATGCTCCCCGACATGCTGCAACGGCACCCAGCGGTTCGTGCGGCGGATCAACAGCGGCAGGCGGCGTCACAAGAGGTGGAGGGCGCACGGTGGCAATATTTTCCGACACCATCCATCGGCGTTGAGAGCAGCAATCAAACCAGCCAATTCGCTGATTCAAAGATCCGTTTTGTGCGGCTCCAACAACCTCTGTGGACAGGGGGGCGACTGACAGCGCAAACCGATCGTGCCAAAGCACAACTGGAACTGGCTGACGCCACTTGGCGTGAACAAAGGCACAACCTCGCCATACGCTGGCTAGAACTCTGGGCCGAATCCGCAGCCGCCCGAAGCAGGGTTCAAGCCTATGCCGAATCCGAAGAATTGCACCTGCGGTACGTCAGGCGTGTACAGGCGCGTGCCCAAGAGGGGCAAATCGCACGCAGCGAAATACAGCTTTCGATCTCACGCTTGACCAACGTCCAAGCTGAACTCGAATTGGCACGTGCGCAGCAACAGCAAGCCATGAACAAGTTGTTACAAATGTGGGGTCGAACATGGTCGGCAACGGACTTCCCCCATCTGCCTGATCTCAGAGGTTCCGAGATGGACACCATGCACATCCACACTGGAGCGGTTGCGCAAAACCATCCGGTACTTCAAAAAAGCCGAGCACAAATACTGCTGGCACAAACCGAGGTTGATTTTGCGCGAGCACGTCTGTCGCCCGAGGTCTATGCCAGAGCCGAAATATCACACGGCAACATCAGTGGAGACGTTCAAAAAGCTTTCATAGGATTGAGCACAAGCTTGGGTGGTGGCCTGTCAAACCTGACGGCCATCGGTTCTGCGCAAAGCCGAGTTGAAGCACAAAGGCAAGAGCTCGAAGTGCGAAGCAAGGAGTTGAGCGATGTGCTGACCGCCGATCAAATCAACCACTTGAGTCAATCGCAAAGAGCACTGCAATTTCATCAATCACTGGAAGCCGCGCAGGCATATCTTCAGTCATCAGAAACGCAGTTCGACAACGGCCGCCGCAGTTGGCAAGAACTCATGAACAGCGCTCGTGAAAAATCCCAAATACGTGCTCAGTTGACGGACGCCAGCGCACAAGCCTGGCTGGCTGCACAACGCCTGCGCCTGAACTACCAAGGTCTGGAAGACTACCTGGCCCGGCCCGCGCGCTGACAGGACCATGGCCCCTCCAACCCACACACCCACCAGCATGGCCCCCCCCAACTCCTCCCAAGCCCTGACCGCCTGCCTGATGCGCCTGTCGCAGTTGCGCCGCGAACCCATCGACGTGTTGCAAGTGCAGTCCCTGCTGCGCGAAGCCCAACTGCCAGAGCAAGTCACCCCGCCCCAACTGCTGCAGGCCCTCACATCGCTGGCCCAAGCGCAGCGCTGGCCCCGTCCGCAAAGCAGTGGCCAGCCCGACCCCTCGCGCCTGCCCGCACTGTTGCTGGAGCCAAACCAGCTCCCCGCCCTCATTGTGGCCAGCCGCAACGACGGCACCTGGACCGTGCAGCGCTGGAGCCCCACGCTGCGGCAATTCAGCGAAGAAGCCGTGCGCGACTTCGCCACCGGCAGCCAGACCGTACGCCTGCGCATGGTGGCCAGTTTTTCGCCATCGGCCAGCCCCAGCTTCCAATTGGTCTGGAGCGAAATCTGGCGACATCCCCGCGCCGTCATCGACATCGCCGCCGCCACCCTGACGGTGACGGTGCTGGCCCTGGCCACCTCGTTCTACACCATGCAGGTTTACGACCGCGTGGTCCCCACCCAAGCCAGCAGCACCCTGCTGACGCTCACCCTCGGCGTCATCGCCTCCATCTTGCTTGAAGTGCTGGGCAAATGGCTGCGCTCGCGCCAGATCCATCACCTGACCGATCTCATCGACCAAAGCCTGGCCCGCACCGTATTTGGTCGCTTTCTGCACATCCGCCTCGACCAATTGCCGCCCAGCGTCGGCAGCACCGCCTCGCGTCTGCGCGGCTACGAAAGCCTGCGCAGCTTCCTGGTCAATCTGGTCACCCAGGCCATGGTCGACATCCCGCTGGCCTTGCTCACCTTGCTTGTGCTGTTCCTCTTGGCCGGCAATCTGGCCTTGATTCCGGGTGCATTTTTGGTCGCCGGGCTGATCGCAGGCACCATCTCCAAGCGCCGCATCGAACACCTGACCCGTCTGGCCACGCCTGCAATGCACCAAAAATCCGGCATCCTGGTCGAAAGCATCGAAGGCGCCGAAACCATCAAGTCGGGGCAGGGCGGCTGGCGCATGCTCTCGCGCTGGCTTGACATCACCGACGAAGCCCGCCAGTACGAGCACCGCTCCCGCGTCCTGACCGAAAACGCCCAGTTCATGGTCGGCGCCTTGCAACAACTGGCCTACATCACACTGGTGGCCCTGGGCGCATTGACCATCGGCATGGACGACTTCACCATGGGGGCTCTCATCGCCTGCTCCATTCTGAGCGGGCGCATCCTCAACCCCATCGCCATGGTCCCCAATCTGCTCATGCAATGGGCCCAAACCAAGGTCGCCGTCGATGACCTCGACCGCTTCTGGAAACTGCCCTCCGATCACCCCGAAGGCACCCAGCCCCTGGTGGCCCCTCTGCACGGCCAATACAGCCTCAGCAACATCGACATGCAATACAGCGGCACGCAGGCCCTGCGCCTGCCCAAGCTCGACATCCGCGCCGGAGAACGCATCGCCGTCATTGGCGGCATCGGCAGCGGCAAGACCAGTCTGCTGCGACTGCTCTCGGGCATGTACAAGCCCCAGGGCGGCCGCATCCTGCTCGACGGCATGGAACTCGAACTCATCGCCAAAGACTGCCTGTCCGAGCACATCGGCTTTGTCGCACAAGACGGCCGCCTGTTTGCAGGCACCCTGCGCGAAAACCTCATCCTCGGCCTGGCCGACCCCGGCGACGAAGCCCTGCTCATCGCGGCCCGCCGCACAGGGCTGTTTGACGCCGCCATCGCGCCGCACCCCAAAGGGCTCGACCGCGAGATCTTTGAAGGCGGCCAGGGCCTGTCTGGCGGCCAACGCCAACTGGTCCACTTCACCCGCGCCCTGTTGCGCCAGCCCAGCATCTGGCTGCTGGACGAGCCCACCGCCTCGATGGACCCGCCACTGGAGCAGCGCGTGCTGCAAACCCTGAGCGAAGAACTCCAAAAGCGGCCCGACAGCACCCTCATCCTGGTCACCCACAAACCGCAGTTGCTCGGGCTGGTCCAGCGCATCATGGTGCTCAACAACCAGCAACTCATGCTCGACGGCCCCCGCGACCAGGTCCTGCAGCATCTGCGTGCTGCACCCCCTCCAGCCGCCCCGGCACCGGCAAACCCATCTGCTCCCCCTACCGCACCCGCGCAGGCCACACCATGACCGCCACACCCTCCATCCGTCCAGGCGCAGGCCTGCTGCTGCTCGGCACCCTGCTGGCTTTTGTGCTGTGGGCCGCGTGGTTCGAGATCGACCAGATCGTCCGAGCCACCGGCCAGATCATTCCGCAAGAGCGCACCCAGATCATCCAGGTCGCCGACGGTGGCGTGCTGCAAGAACTGCACGTCACCGAAGGACAAACCGTGCGCAAAGGCCAAGTGCTGGCCCGCCTCGAAAACCAACGCGCCAGCGCCGGCGTGGACGAAGTCCGCAACCGCATCGCCGGCCTCGAAATCACCCGCCTGCGCGCCCAGGCCGAAGCCAGTGCCCAGCTCTTTGCGCCCAACGCCTACCGGCGCAGCCACCCCGACCTGGTGCAGGCCCAGCAATCGCTTTACCAGCAAAACACCGCTGCACTGCAGCAAGAAACCGCCGCCCTGCGCGGCCAGTTGCGGCTGGCCGAAGAAGAGCAGCAACTCAATGAACGGCTCTTCAATAGCGGCGACATCAGCCGAGTCGAACTCATGCGCGCCCAGCGCCAGGTGCTCGACGTTCAGCAACGCATCCAGGCCACGCAAGACAAATTCCGCTCCGAAGCCCGCAGGGAACTGGCCCGCATCGAAGACGAAATCACCGCCCAGCGCAGCCGACTGAAAGAGCGCCAGAGCATCTATGACCACACCATCCTGGAAGCCCCGACCAACGGCATCGTCAAATACCTGCGCATCAACACCCTGGGCGGCGTGCTGCGCCCCGGTGATGAGCTCATGCAAATCTCGCCCACCCAGGGCCAATACCTCGTCGAAGCCAAGATCAACCCCGCCGACATCGGCCAGCTCGAAGTGGGCCAGCACGCCACCCTGCGGCTCGACGCCTTCGACTACAGCATCTACGGCCCCGCACAAGGCCGCCTGGACTACCTCAGCTCGGACACCCTGAACGAGCCCGGCCCCGACGGCCGCAGCAGCCAGACCTATTACCGCGCCCACCTGAGCCTGCAACTGCCAGCAAACAGCCGCATCCGGCCCGAAGACATCAAGCCCGGCCTGACCGTCAGCGTTGACATCCAGACCGGCCGCCGCAGCGTGCTGCACTACATCGGCAAGCCGATTGCGCGCGCCTTCAGCGGCGCGTTGGGCCAAAAGTGACAAACACCACAAACGTGTAAAAAATTTATTTTTGTACTCAGAAAATTATTTGGTAAGAACTTTGTGATACATTAATTTCTTTGCCTTGGCTGGATGTTTTTACATGACAAGTCTCATCAAAACCATCAAAATCAAGAGTGGCGCAGCTGCGCAAAAGCTCCGCGCCCAACCGGGCCTGGATCTGAATTGGGTCATTGACGGGGTGCCCTACACCGGCCAAACGCACATCCATGGCAAAGCGGTGCGACTGGTGCGCAAGGGCCGTGCGCTCGAAGTGCACATCGAAGGGCAAAGAGACGCCGCCTTGGTCGTGCAAGACTTTTATGCAGCCAACCACGTGCCCGAAAGCGCTGAGCCGCAGGTTCTGAGCGACCAGCAAGTGCAGCTAGTGCTGCAATCGGGCGCCAGCCAGCCGGGGGCTCATGCAGACGCACCGGCAGCACCCGTGGCCCCCGTGGATGCTGCGATGGCACAGACCGCTGCAAGCTCGACGGGCTTGAGCACCGCCACCGCGCCAGCCCCTGTGGCTGACAAGGGGGTTGGTTCCGGAACGCTGTTGTTGGGCGCACTGCCCGTTGCAGCGTTGGCGGGAGGTGGCGGTGGCGGTGGCGGTGGCGGTGGGTCTGCACCTTCACCTGCACCTGCACCCCAACCCGTCAGCACCACCATCAACGGCCAGGTCATGCTGGGTCCGGTCATTGCAGGCCATCAGCTCACCGTGCAGTTGTATCAGGCAGACGGCACAACCCCTCTGGGCAGCCCGGTGGCGGTGGACAACGATGGCCGCTTCACCGCCACGGTGACGGGCTACAGCGGCGTGATCAAAGCCAAGCTCATCGACGGCGGCAGCGCAGCCGACTTCAAGGACGAAGCGACAGGGGCCAGCAAAGACGTCAATGCCGAACTCTGGGCGGTGGGCAACGTCACCTCGGGCACCCCACTGACGCTGAACATCAACCCCCTGACCACACTGGCCTACAACCTGGTGGCCGCCAACCCCACGCCAGCCCAGGTCGAATCGGCCTTGGCAGCGGTCGAAACCGCCTTTGGCCTGACGACTGGCTCGCTCAAGTCCACCCCTCCCGTTGCCGTCAACAGTGACCAATGGGCAACCACAGACAAAACCAGCGCGCCCGCCAAGTACGGCATGGCGCTGGCCGCCTTGTCGGGCATAGACGCCCTCAACGGTGGCGACATGGCCAAAACCATCACCGAATTGACAACCGGCCTGGGCACCAACGGCGCACTGACAACCGCAGCACAAAACCGGCTGTTGGTGGGTGCCGCGCAGGCCAGCAACAGTGTGACGGGGGCCAACCTCACCCGGGTCATTGCCACCACGCTGGAGCCGGGGGCTCAAGCCGCGGCAGCGGCGGTCGCGCCCGGCACCAATGTCGCCGTGCTCAGCCCCTCTGTTGTGGCCTGGCTGGAAGCCGAGCAACTGGCGGCCATGACCGCCACGCAGCTTGGCACCTTAACGACCACCCAACTGGCGGCCCTGACCCCCATCCAAGTCGCTGCCTTGGGCAACAACGTCACCACGCTCAGCGCCACCCAATTGGCGGCCCTGACCCCCACCCAATTGCAAG
>NZ_JBILQU010000029.1:0-28609 GCF_044373035.1 Limnohabitans sp.
GCGGTTGCTCAGCTTGTGCTGCGGCGCTTCTTGCGCCGCCATCTGCCGCCCTTTAATTGGGGTCAGATCCCGATTGTTTTGACCCGCAGAAGCAGCTGGATTTAATTGGGATCTGACCCCAATTAACATAGATGGGCCGCCACGGGCGTCGTGAATCCATTTCCACAGCTTCAGGTAACCGGTGAATTCGCTCTTGTCGTCGTCAAACTTGGCGTGTTGTTGGTCGGCCTGGGCTTGCGCGTCCATGGGGCGGTCGCGCACGTCTTGCACGCTCATGGCGCTGGCGATGACCAGCACTTCGTCCAGCGCTTCGCGACCACGGGCTTCCAAGATCATGCGGCCCACACGGGGGTCCAGCGGCAGGCGGGCCAGCTCTTTTCCAATGGGCGTCAGCTCGTTGTCGTCGTCCACCGCGCCCAGCTCGGCCAGCAGTTGGTAGCCGTCGGTGATGGCGCGTTTGGACGGCGCTTCGATGAACGGAAAGTCTTCCACCACGCCCAGGTGCAGGCTCTTCATGCGCAAGATCACGCCCGCCAATGACGAACGCAAAATTTCCGGGTCGGTAAAACGCGGACGGCCGGCAAAGTCTTGGTCGTCGTACAGGCGAATACAAATGCCGTTGGCCACGCGGCCGCAACGGCCAGCACGCTGGTTGGCCGCCGCCTGGCTGATCGGCTCGACCATGAGCTGCTCAACCTTGCTGCGCAGGCTGTAGCGCTTGACGCGGGCGGTGCCAGCGTCGATCACGTAACGGATGCCAGGCACCGTGAGCGAGGTTTCGGCCACGTTGGTGGCCAGCACAATGCGGCGGCCGTTCGATGCTTCAAAAATCTGGTCTTGCTCGGCCTGCGACAAGCGGGCAAACAGCGGCAGCACTTCGGCCCCGCGTGTGAGCGGCTGGTGCGACAGGTGTTTGCGCAAGTGGTCGGCGGCTTCGCGGATTTCGCGCTCGCCGGGCAAAAAGATCAGGATGTCGCCCCCTGCCCCGCCTTGCCAGAGTTCGTCCACACCGTCGGCCATGGCCTCGTTCAGGCCGTAGTCACGCGTTTCTTCAAACGGGCGGTAACGCTGCTCGACTGGAAAGGTGCGGCCAGAGACCATGATGACCGGGGCCGGACCGTGGCGCGAGGCAAAGTGCTTGGCAAAGCGGTCAGCGTCGATGGTGGCCGAGGTGACGACGATTTTGAGGTCGGGGCGGCGCGGCAAAATTTGGCGCAGGTAGCCCAGCAAGAAGTCGATGTTCAGGCTGCGTTCGTGCGCCTCGTCGATGATGATGGTGTCATAGGCCTGCAGCAGCGGGTCGGTCTGGGTTTCGGCCAGCAAAATACCGTCGGTCATCAGTTTGACGGACGCGTTTTTGCTCAAACGGTCTTGAAACCGCACCTTGAAACCCACCACCTCGCCCAATGGCGTCTTCAACTCCTCAGCAATGCGTTTGGCCACCGAGCTGGCCGCAATGCGCCGGGGCTGGGTGTGGCCAATCATGCGGGCGCGTTCGCCGGGCTTGGCGTTCAGCTTGCCGCGCCCCATCGCCAGCGCGATTTTGGGCAACTGCGTGGTCTTGCCTGAGCCGGTCTCACCGCAAACAATGATGACCTGGTGCTGGTCCATGGCGGCCATGATTTCGTCACGGCGGGCCGAGACCGGCAGGCCTTCGGGGAAGTCGATTTGGAGGGGGATAAGGTTTGCGGGGTCGGTCACGGGCTGGATTATCCCACGACACGTTTTCACGTGCTACACTGGTTCACGTGAACTTTCGGGACGGAGATTTTTCATGACCAATCTGACCATTTCGCTCGACGAAAACCTCGTCAAACAAGCCCGCATCAAGGCCATTCAAGAAGGCACCTCGCTGAGCGCCAAGGTGCGCGAGATGCTGTCGGCCTATGTGCGGCAGGACATGCCCACTGCGCCATTGGTGATCCCCAAACTGCCGACCGGAGGCAGCGGCGGTTTGCTGCCAGGCATCGACCCCTGCAGCAACCGCTCCATGTTCGATGCCATAGATGCCGCTGAGTACAAATTTCCAACATGACACCCGACGTCAATCTGTTGGTCGCGGCCATGCGGCTGGATCACCCGCACCATTCACTGGCCTTTGCACATTTGCAGTCTCAACTTCAACAAGCCACAAAACGACCTCTCCATCCGAGCGTCGTTTTGTTGGGAACGGTCGTTTCGGGTTTCATCCGGATTGTGACCAACGCACAGATTTTCATCAAACCCAGCTCTTTGCAGCAAGCCATGGACTTTGTAGATGCGCTGCTCATTTCTCCAGGCGTGGTTTTTCAATCCGCAGGCAGCCCTTGGCCGGGCTTCAGAGACTTGTGCCTTCAAGCGGCTGTCACGCCGAATCTGGTCTCCGATGCCTGGATCGCTGCATCGGTCTTGCAATTGGGCGAGGTGGTCCATACCTTCGACCGCGACTTCAAAAAACTCCTCCCTGCCGACAACCTCCATTTGTTAAGCCGCTAGCCCATGTCCACAGTTTTCAATTTCACCTTCGTGCCCTGGTTCCGGTCGGTGGCGCCTTACATCCACATGCACCGGGGCAAGACCTTTGTGGTGGGCATCGCGGGCGAGGCGATTGCGGCGGGCAAGCTGCAAAACCTGGCGCAAGATCTGGCCCTGATCCAGAGCATGGGCGTGAAGATCGTGCTGGTTCACGGCTTTCGCCCGCAGGTCAACGAACAACTGGCAGCCAAAGGCCACACGCCCAAATACGCGCACGGTATCCGCATCACCGACAGTGTGGCGCTGGACTGCGCCCAAGAGGCAGCAGGCCAGCTGCGCTACGAGATCGAGGCGGCCTTTAGCCAGGGCCTGCCCAACACGCCCATGGCGGGCTCGACGGTGCGAGTGATTTCGGGCAACTTCATCACCGCACGGCCGGTGGGCATTGTCGATGGCGTGGATTTCATCCACTCGGGTCTGGTGCGCAAGGTGGACGTGGACGGCATCATGCGCACGCTGGACATGGGCGCGATGGTGCTGCTCTCGCCCTTTGGCTTTTCGCCGACGGGCGAGGCGTTCAACCTGTCCATGGAAGAAGTGGCCACCAGCGTGGCCGCCGAGTTGCAGGCAGACAAGTTGATTTTTGTGACCGAGGTGCCCGGCATCCGCATCGAGCCCCATGCCCCGGCCAGTGAGGACAACCCCATTGACACCGAACTGCCATTGGCCGCGGCCAAGCAGTTGTTGGCTTCGCTGCCGCCCCCCACCGAGCCCACCGACATCGGCTTTTATTTGCAGCACTGCGTGAAGGCCTGCGAAGAAGGCGTGGAGCGCTCGCACATCCTGCCCTTTGCGGTGGACGGCGCTTTGTTGCTGGAGGTGTATGTGCACGACGGCATTGGCACCATGGTCATCGATGAAAAACTCGAAGAGCTGCGCGAAGCCACCTCGGACGACGTGGGCGGCATCTTGCAATTGATTGAGCCGTTCGAGAAAGACGGCACCTTGGTCAAGCGCGACCGCACCGAGATCGAACGCGACATCGACCACTACACCATCATTGACCACGACGGTGTGATCTTTGCCTGCGCCGCGCTCTACCCCTACCCCGAGAGCAAAACGGCCGAGATGGCGGCGCTCACCGTCTCGCCCCAGTCGCAAGGTCAAGGCGACGGTGAAAAGGTGCTCAAGCGCATCGAACAACGGGCACGCGCCATGGGGGTCAAAAGCATCTTTGTGCTGACCACCCGCACCATGCACTGGTTCATCAAGCGCGGCTTTGTTCAGCAAGATCCCGACTGGCTCCCCGAAGCGCGAAAGCGCAAATACAACTGGGACCGCAAGAGCCAGGTGCTGGTCAAGAAGCTCTGATCACAGGTCCAGCACGAGCCTTGCCGTCTGGCTGCGCGAACAGCAAATCAGCATCTGCGTGTTCGCCTCTTGCTCCTCAGGGGTGAGGAACATGTCCCAATGGTCGGGTGTGCCCGCAACCACCTGGGTCAGGCAGGTGCCGCACACACCTTGAGAGCAGGAAAACGGCACCTCGTGGCCAGCGTCCTGCAGCGCGCTCAAGATGCTTTGCTCTTTGCCCACCTTCAAGGTCTGGCCACTTTTTTGCAAGTGAACTTCGAAGCTGCCATCGGCATCGATGGGGGTCTGTGTCAAGTCTGGGGTGCTCATGCGGTGATCTCGGAGGCGTTTTCCTGGGCCAATAAACGGTCGATGATACGGCGCGACTGCACGCCGCCCGAATCGATGTTGAGCATCATGAGTTTGCGCTCAGGCCATTGGCTGATGTTGGCTTGCTGAAGTTGCAGCATCTCCATGTCTTCATTGAAAATGCCGCCTTGCCCTGCGCGGATCTTGTCGGTCAACGCTGCGTCTTCGGGCTTGAACTGGCGCGCCATGCCCCAGTGGTACCAGTGTGAGGTCTCGGTCTCAGGCGTGATGAAGTCAACCACCACGCTGTAGGCCTTGTGCTCGGGTGCAGCGTCAAAGCCGCCTTTGCCGGTCAGGGCCACACCCACGTCGATCATGACGTGGCTGGGCGGCGAAAAGCGGCAAATCTGCCAGCGGTCCACCTTGGCCTGCGGGTCTAGGCCGTTGGCGCTCATGGCCATTTGCCAAAAAGGGGGGGCCTGAATGCCTTGCATGTGGCGCTGCAAGACGACTTGGTCGCCGTTGACCTTGGTTTCGCTGGGTGTCTCGTCGATCTCGGGCTGGCCGATGCTGTTGGCATGCACGTAGGTCTCGTGTGTCAGGTCCATCAGGTTGTCGATCATCAGGCGGTAATCGGCCTTGACGTGGTAAAGCCCGCCACCGTAGGCCCAGGCAGTGTTATCGAAAAACTCGAAATGGGGCAAAAGGGCTTGGTCGACCTTGGCCTGATCGCCCGGCCAAACCCAGACAAAACCGTAGCGCTGCGCCACGGCGAAGGCTTTGATCGCTGGAAAGCCGCGCACGCGCTGACCCGGCATGTGCACGGTTTTGCCCTCACAGCCCATCTCCAGACCGTGGTAACCACACACCAGTCTGCCCTGACAAACCTTGCCCAACGACAAGGGCGCACCCCGATGGGGGCAGAAGTCTTCAACCGCTGCCACTAGCCCGTCGGGGCCTTTGAAAAAAACCATTTTTTCATTGCAAATGGTGCGCCCCAGGGGCTTACTGCCCAGCGCTTCGAGTTCGGCCTCGGTGCAGGCCACATACCAAGTGTTTTGGATGAACATGTTTCAACCTTTATGGCAAAAGAGTGAGGTGCCCGGCGTGGCCGAGCTTTGAGGATTTTGCTTTTGTTTCCGAATGCCAGCGAGCTGGCACCCATAACCGATCCGCATGGCTGGCGCTCACAAGGCCTTGACCTCTTTGTCCACCAAGATCACCAAATCTATGCCCATGATCAAAGTGATGCGGTGTTCTGCAGCGTAATCCTCGGCTTTGGTGCTGACTTGCCCCAAGCTGATACAAACGCTGTTGCTGGCCTCCAGCGCATCGCGGTGGGCCACCAGTTCGCGCAGCGGCTCCAAGCCCATGGCGGCCGCTTTCCAGCGTTTGGCACTGACCACTGTGCGCACACCCTTTTTCTCGAGCAGCATGTCGGCCGCACCTGTGAGTGGCGTGACGGTGTAACCCTGGCGGGTAAAGGCCGAGTCCAGCACCACCGAGAAATCTCGCCAGCTCATGCCGCCAAGGCTTTGCAAACCTTTTTCAACCAGCGCTGGACTGGGTACGTTGCGCTGTCGCCAAAAGGCCATGCACCCGATCACAAAGAACGGGAAGCCCCCCAACATGCCCACGCCTGCGTACTTCTCGGGCAACAAGGCCCCAGCCGCCAGGGCAACCACAGCCACCAACGCAAAACTGATCCACCACGGCGAACGCAACAGCACCGCAAACAGTGATTTCTCGGACATTTTGAATTTCACACACACTCCCTGTCGATCAAAAAACGCCCCCGTGCTCGCTTCGACCATTATCAAACGGGTTGGTCCCCCGCCAAGGTGATGCGGTGCATCACCCGGCGAAAACCGTGGTAATCGTTGACCGGGTTATGCTGGGTGCAGCGGTTGTCCCACACCGCCAAAGAGTGGGGCTGCCAGACAAAGCGGCAGGTGAACTCGGGCTTGACCTGGTGCTGAAACAGAAAGTTCAGGATGGGTGTGCTTTCGGCATCGGTCATGCCGACGATGCCCGAGGTGTGGGCCACGTTCACATAAAGGGCTTTGCGGCCAGTTTCGGGGTGGGTGCGCACCAGCGGGTGGTGGGCCAAATACGCTTTGGGGGCGCTGTCTTTGCCATCGCTTTTGATGCGGTCTTCGCGGGTTTTGGACACATCGGCTTTGGCCGAACTGCTGATGCCAACCAGCCCACTTAACAGGGATTTCATGGTGTCAGAGAGCGTCTCCCAAGCCATGTATTGGTTGGCAAACAAGGTGTCGCCCCCATAAGGCGGCACCTCTTTGGCCAGCAGCATCGAGCCCATGGGCGGCTGCTCCAAATAAGTGGTGTCGGAGTGCCAAATGCCACCAAAGTTGACTTTTTCGTGTTCGAGCTTTTTGACTTCGATGACACAGGGAAAGCCGTCGAGGCCTTTGACAAAAGGGTATTCGACCGGCTGACCCAAGGTTTGCGCAAAACGCATGAATTGATCAGGCGCAAGATTCTGATTGCGGAAAAAAATAACCTGGTGCTGCAGCAAAGCGGCGCGAATGGCCTGTTGCAGATCGGCCGTGAGGGGCTGGGTCAAGTCAACCCCGTGCAGCTCAGCGCCCAATGCGCCTGCGATTTGTCGAATGATCATGTTTTCATTGTTGCACAGGCACTTGGGTAAACCCCCATCTGAAATGTCCGCCGCGAGACAAGCGCAACCGCCGCTTCGTGTCATTCTGAAGCTCTTGTTTTTTGGAGCTGACATGTTCAATCGTGGTTGGAATTTTTTGGCACTGTCTTTGGGCTTGTGCTTGGTTCAGGGCGCGGCCCTGGCGCAAGATTTTTTGTCAAAACCCGTGCGCATCGTGGTGCCGCAAACGCCGGGTGGCGCATCCGACGCGCTGGCCCGCATCGTAGGCCAAAAACTGAGCGAGAAATGGGGCCAGGCGGTGGTGATCGAAAACCGCGCAGGCGCGGGTGGCAACGTGGGCATGGAGCATGTGGCGCAGGCCACGGCCGACGGCCACACGCTGCTGATGAGCTACGCCGGATCGCACGCCATCAACGCGGCTTTGTACAAAAAGCTGCCTTTTGATCCCGAAAAAGACTTTGAGCCAGTGGCCACATTGGCCACCCTGCCTTTTGTGTTGGTGGTGCGCCCTGATTCGCCCGTCAAAAGCATCAAGGATCTGGTGGACCAAGGCCAGCGCTCGCCTTTGACTTTTGGCTCTGCAGGCAACGGTTCGGTGAACCATTTGCTGGGCGTCATGTTCAACGCTGCAGCCAACACCAAGCTCGAACACATTCCCTACCGTGGCGCGGCACCGGCCATGCAGGACCTGATGGGCGGCCAGATCAACATGGTGTTCACCAGCTTGCCTTCCGTGTCGGGGGCCATCAAAAGCGGCACGCTGCGCCCGGTGGCGGTGACCAGTGCGGCCCGCTCGGGCAACTTCCCGAACATTCCCACCATCGCCGAAGGGGGCTTCAAAGAGTTTGATGTGTCGCCCTGGTTTGGTTTTTTTGCCCCGGCCAAGACCCCGGCGGCGGTGATTCGCCGCATCAACCAGGATGTGCAAGAGGTGCTGAAAACCAAGGACGTGATCGAGCGCTTCAATGCGCAAGGCGCCGATGTGCTGATCACCCAACCCGCTGAGTTTGCCGGCATGCTGAGAAAAGACCTGGCCAAGTGGAGCGTGGTGGTCAAAGCTTCGGGCGCACAGATTGACTGACCGCGACAACCAAGAGACAACCCATGAACTTGAACACAATTTCACGCCGCAGCGCTGTGGCATTGGCCCTTTGCCTGAGCACCGGCGCATTTGCACAGAACTGGCCTGACAAACCGATCCGCATTGTGGTGGGTTTTGCGCCCGGTGGTTTCACCGATGTGCTGGCGCGCACCATTGGGCAAAAGCTGCAAGAGCGGCTGGGGCAGTCGGTGGTGGTGGACAACAAGGCCGGTGCTGCGGGCACGGTGGGTGCCGACATCGTCGCCAAGGCCAGGCCCGACGGCTACACGCTGCTGCTGGGCCACAGCAATTCCAACTCGGTGGCCCCCGCGCTTTACCCCAAATTGCCTTACGACTTGGTGAAGGATTTCACGCCCATCATCCGTGTGGCGTCCACGCCTTTGCTGTTGACGGTGAACCCTGGCGTGCCCGCCACCGATGTGCGCTCGTTTGTGGCACTGGCCAAACAAAAGCCCATGGGCCTGAGCTTTGCGTCGTCGGGCAACGGCAGCGCGCAGCACTTGGCAGCGGCCCGTTTCATGCTGGCCACCCAGACGCAAATGAACCACATTCCCTACAAAGGCAGCGGCCAGGCGATTGTGGATTTGCTGTCCGGCCAGGTGAACCTCAACTTTGAAAGCCCACCCAATGTGTTGCCGCATTACCAGGCGGGCAAGCTTCGGGTGTTGGCCATCACCAGCGAAAAACGCTCGCCCTTGATGCCCAATGTGCCCACCCTGGCCGAAGCCGGCGTGCCCAATGCCGAGATGCTGCAGTGGTTTGCCGTGCTGGGGCCAGCCAAGTTGCCCGCCGACATCACCCGACGCCTGAACACCGAGATTGCCGCGATTTTGAAGCTGCCGGATGTGGCCGAAAAAATCGCTTCTCAAGGCGGTGAAATCATTGGCGGCACGCCCGAGTCGTTTGCGGCGTTCATTCCCGAAGACAGCGCTGCATGGGCCAAGCTGGTCAAAGACGCCAATGTGCGCATGGACTGATGTGTGAAACTCCTTCCCAAAACCACTGACCTGAGTGATGCCTGCGATGACGCGCAGGCCTGCGCTGTGCTGTTTCAAAGTTACGGCTTGCGACGGTCCTTCACCGGGCCGATTCGCACCCTGCGCATCCACGAAGACATTGCCTTGATGCGCGACACCGTGAGCCAGCCTGGCCAGGGCCAAGTGCTGGTGATGGACGGCGGTGGCTCGGTGGCCCGGGCGTTGTTTGGCGATGTGATGGCCGAGCTGGCCGCGCGCAATGGCTGGGCGGGGCTGGTCATTCATGGCGTTGTGCGCGATGCCGATGAGCTCAATACCATCGACATTGGCGTGAAGGCTTTGGGCACGGTGCCCAAGCGCGGCAACCGCACCGGTGCAGGCGAGCGCGATGTGTCGGTGCATTTTGGCGGCGTGACCTTCACGCCCGGCGACCACCTGGTGGCCGATGCAGATGGCGTGATTGTGCTGCCCACGGGTTTGACAGTGGCCGACATTGCCGTGCACGACGTGGTGGCGGCCACCGCCGCCTATGCAGCAGACCCGGCGGCAACACACCAGTCATGAACCCTCGAACCCTGTACCAGCGCATCGTGGATGCGCACACGGTGCGGCCGCTGGGCAACAGCGGGCAAATTTTGTTGTATGTGGACCGCCAGGTTCTGAACGAATACACCAGCCCACAAGCGTTTTCCGCCTTGCACGCGCAAGGCCGCAACGTGTGGCGCCCCGCTTCCACCCTGGCGGTGGTGGACCATGTAAACGCCACCACACCGGTACGCAATGCACGCACCATGGTGCTGGTCGATGGCGACCGTGCCAGACAGGTGAGTACGCTGACCGAGAACTGCGCGCGGCACGGCATTGAACTGTTTGACATGCTGGACGAGCGTCAGGGCATTGAGCATGTGGTGGCCAGTGAACAAGGCTGGGTGCTGCCGGGCATGGTGATGGCGGCGGGTGACAGCCACACCACCACCCACGGGGCCATGGGGGCTTTGGGTTTTGGCATTGGCAGCAGCGAGATCGAGCACCTGCTGGCCACCCAGACGCTGATTTACCGCCCACAAAAAACCATGTGCGTCACTGTGCAAGGCCAGATGCCTGCCGGGGTGACGGCCAAAGACCTGGTGCTGAGCCTGATCGCGCAGATCGGGGCCGATGGGGCTTCGGGCCATGTGATCGAGTACGCCGGCGAGGCGATTCGGGCCATGGGCGTAGAGGGCCGCTTGACGCTGTGCAACATGAGCGTGGAAGCTGCGGCGCGGGGCGCCATCGTGGCACCCGATGACCGGCTGTTTGCGTATTTGCATGGCCGCCCCCGGGTGCCGCAAGGCGCAGCATGGGGCGCGGCCGTGACGCAGTGGCGCTTGCTCCGCAGCGACGACGGTGCGGTGTTTGACCGTGAGATCAGCCTGAACGCCAGCACGCTGGCCCCGCGCGTGACCTGGGGCACCAGCCCAGACCAAGGTGTGCCCATCGACGGTGTGGTGCCTGACCCGGCCCACGAAAGCGACCCGCAACGCCGCAAGGGCATGCAACGCGCCTTGGCCTACATGGACCTGCAACCCGGTCAAGCCTTGCAGGGCGTGCCCATCAGCCACGCGTTCATTGGCTCGTGCACCAACAGCCGCATTGATGACCTGCGCGATGCGGCGCGTTTTTTGAAAGGCCGACGTGTCGCACCCGGCGTGCGTGCCTTGGTGGTGCCCGGCTCGTCGATGGTGCGCGCGCAGGCCGAGGCGGAAGGCCTGGGACGCATTTTTGAAGAAGCGGGTTTTGAATGGCGACAGGCGGGTTGCTCGATGTGCGTGGCCATGAACGAAGACCACCTGAACGCCGGGGACCGCTGCGCCTCCAGCACCAACCGCAACTTTGAAGGCCGCCAGGGCTTGGGCACACGCACCCACCTGATGAGTCCCGCCATGGTGGCGGCGGCGGCGGTCACAGGCACGCTGACTGACTTGCGCAACCTGCACTGTCATTGAAAGCGATGTGATGACTTCCCCATTTCAAGCCATCACCTCCCTCTCAGGCACCGCCTGTGCCCTGCCCTTGCCGCATGTGGACACCGACCAGATCATGCCCAAGCAGTTCCTCAAAGGAATTGATCGGCAAGGCCTGGCCAAAGGCTTTTTGCACGACATGCGTTTTGACGCTTTGGGCCAAAAGCGCAGCGATTTTGTGATGAACCAGGCCCCTTGGACTGAGGCGAAGTTTTTGATCACGGGACCCAACTTTGGTTGTGGCTCCAGCCGTGAGCACGCGGTGTGGGGCATGCGCGAGTTGGGCATCCGCTGCGTGCTGGGCACCAGCTTTGGTGGCATTTTCAGCGACAACTGCATGCGCAACGGCGTGCCTGCGCTGGTGTTGCCTGCTTTTGAAGTGGACCGCTTGATGGCCCTGGCCCAAGACCCGCAGCGCTGCCAAATGGCCATGGACTTGGCAGCCCAAACACTGGACACCCCGGCCGATGGGCAAACCTTGCGCTTTGACATCGACCCGCTGAACCAAGAGATGCTGCTGCGCGGCCTGGATGCGGTGGGCATGAGCCTGACGCATGCACCGGACATCCACGCCTTTGAAGCCCTTTATTTACAGGCCAACCCTTGGGTGGTGCCGCCTCAGAAAAAAAATCCCCCGCAGAAAAATCTTCACCAAGAGAATTGACATGGTCCATTACTTTGACGAAGCCCGCGTTCAGCAACTGCTGAGCGTGCCCGATTTGCTGCTAGGCGTGCGCGAAGCCTTGGTAGCGCTGACGCTGGGCCAAGTGGTTCAGCCACTGCGCATGGTCATGCCCATTGGCGATGCATCCAACGATGGCCTGCTGTTTTTGAAACCCGCCCAGCTGGGCGATGCGCTGAGCACCAAGCTCATCACGCTGGTGCCCGGCAATGCGCAAAAAGGTTTGCCCACGCTGCTCAGCACCATCGTGCTGATGGACCCGGTCACAGGCCAAACGCTGGCGGTTATGGAGGGCAACACCATCACCGCCATGCGCACGGCAGCGGCCTCTGCCGTGGCGGCCGATGCGCTGGTGCCGCGCACTCCCCAGGTGGTGGCCATGCTGGGCAGCGGCGTGCTGGCGCGCAGCCACGCGCAAATGCTGCGGGCCGTGCGCGAAGTGTCCGAAATTCGAGTGTGGAGCCCTACGGCCGCCAACGCGCAGCAGTGCGCACGCGACATTGGCGGCCTGGCCTGCGCCAGCGCCGAAGAAGCGGTGCGCGGCGCCGACATCGTGTGCACCGTGACCAATGCGAGCGAACCGGTGCTGCAAGGCGCTTGGCTCAAGCCCGGCGCTTTTGTCGCGGCAGTGGGTGCGCCCCGGCCCACCTGGCGCGAGCTGGACAACGCCGCCATGAGCCACTGGGTGGTGGCCGATCAACGCGAAGCCGCCGAAAAAGAATCGGGCGATGTGCTGTTGTCTGGCGCACAGGTCGCAGCCGAGATGGGCGAAATTTTGTGCGGCCGTAGTGCGCCACCACCAGCGGGCACGATCATCATTTTCAAATCGCTGGGCCAGGCAGTCGAGGACACGGTGGCGGCACGGCTGGTGTACCGGGCGGCATTGGCCGAATTGGATGTTTGAAGCAAAGACAGGTCGCGCCCCCTGAAAGCGCCGCACTGTGACGCAGGCTCAAGTTAAGGGGATTGCTGTCGATTCTTGATGAATCGTTTCATTGCACCCATGTTGACCATCACCAAATCGCCGGAAAGATTCGACATTCCTGTTCGTCACAGGTATGTGTTTCATGGCATGGACATCGGAGACAGCTTGTTTTTTGATGACTTCAAGCTGGCCGAAAATGCCCGCATTGCGGCCATTCAATACGTCAAGAGGAACAGGCTGAGCTGGAAATTCGGGATTCGGAAGATGCACGATGGCTGGCGCATCTTTCGAATGGTTTAGCGGCCGGAGCAGCTGGTGATGTTGCAAGGGCAGTCGTAAATGTCCCCCACAATGGTGGTCAGGAACCGGGCACTGCCCATGTCTGTGCCTTCGCGCAAAATGATTTCGTGGTTACCCGTCACATAGGCGTTTTCAACGTTGTCCACCTCGGAATGGTGCACTATCGTGACCCATTTGCCCCCCATCATGTGGGCCCGGTTTTTGAACAAGTTCAAAGCCGATGTAAAGTCTGTGTTGGTGCGGATGCGGTAGCGTTGGATGAGCGAGCAGCTGTTGACTGTGGCATACACCTGTGAGCCCACAATGACTGATTTTGATTGCGGCGTTTCCTGGTACAGGATGTCGGGCTGAACCAGGGTCGCATCCCTGTATGAGGGGCCTGTGCTCGCCACACGCATGTCGACTGTTGTGCAACCAGAAAGCAGTACGGCACACACAATGCCCAGGAGAGAATTTTTTGTCATGATGTCCAAGCAAGAGGAATGAACGAACCCGTTGCGAATTTGCCGAGTTACTTATTTCATTATCACTTTCAGACTTTGCAACTGTGCGTGTGGCCCCGTGTAACATCCGTAACTTGTTTACTATGGATTTCAGATGAGCCCTGATGGGTTGGTCGGATGACCGCCCATTCGAGATGGCACAAAGCAGGCCGTTCACGACCTTTCTGCTGAGCAAATTACATTTTCTAAAAAAAACGCATGAGCAGTCACCCAAAATTGACCGATGTGGTCATCGTTGGCAGCGGTGTCATGGGCGCGGCCACCGCCTGGTGGCTCACGCGCTTGCAGCCGGGCTTGAAAGTGACGCTGGTCGAGTCGGACACGCGATACGAAAAAGCCTCGTCATCGCTCTCGGCCAGCTCCATTCGCCAGCAGTTCACCTGCCCCGTCAACATCCGACTTAGCCAGTATGGCATCGCGTTTTTGCGCGAGGCCGAGCAGCACCTGGGCCTGCCCGATCACCCGGTGGCGCTGGGTTTGCAAGAGCCCGGCTATTTGTACTTGGCCCAGCCCGAACAAGCGGCGGCCATGCAAACCGCGCACCAGATCCAAAAGCAAGCCGGGGCGGATGTCGCCTTGCTTGGCCCCGAGGTTCTTCGCCAGCGCTACCCCTGGCTGAACGTGGACGATGTGGCGCTGGGCAGCCTGGGCCTGAGCGGCGAGGGTTGGTTTGACGGCCCTGCCCTGCACCAGGCATTCTTGAAAAAAGCCATGGCGCAAGGTGTGCAGCGCCTGCACGACCGGGTGGTGGGCATGGACCAGACGGCCACACAAGTGACCTCTGTGCGGCTGGCCAGTGGCGGCACTGTGTTTTGTGGGCAAGTCGTCAATGCGGCGGGGGCTTGGGCTGGCGAAGTGGCGGCGATGGCCAATGTGCACTTGCCCGTCGAAGCGGCTCGTCGCTCGGTGTTTGTGCTGTCGTGTCCCGAGCCGCTGCCGCAGTGCCCCTTGCTGATCGACCCGAGCGGCTGGTGGCTGCGGCCCGAAGGCCGGTTTTTGATCAGCGGCGCTGAGCCTTTGAACACCGAACCTAACCTGCCGCTGGAGCCCGACTGGGCCGAATGGAACGACGAACAATGGGCCTCGCTGGCCCACCGCATTCCGGCACTGGCCGCCTTGCGGGTGGAGCGGGCCTGGGCGGGTTTTTACGAGATGAACACCTTCGATCACAACGCCGTGATCGGCCCGCACCCGACGCTGTGCAATCTGTATTTCATCAACGGATTTTCAGGCCATGGCATGCAGCACGCAGCAGGCGCTGGCCTGGCACTGGCAGAGTGGATGCTGCTGGGGCAAGCGCAGACCATCGACGTGCAAGAGCTGGGCTTTGAGCGCTTGTTAGAAAACCGCCCGCTGCGCGAGTTGGCCGTGATCGGCTGACGCTAAAGGTCTTCTCGCGCTTCGATCTGCAGTCGCTGCACCACCGCGCCCCGGGCGCCTGCCACAGCGCGGATGCGCAGAGCCGGACCCGCTTCAAGCACCAATCGACAGTGGTAATCGAGCCCATCGGTCTGGCCCGGGCAGTTGCTGGCGATGAGGCGGTGCCATTGCCGCTTGCCGTCGATCTCCAGCGTCAACGCGTGCCAAGCATCAGTGTTGTCTTCGGGCACGCGCACCAGCAAACTCACATCGATGTCGAACGTGCGTGACCGTTTGAGAGCGCCGGGAATATGGAGCACCGCCACCGCATCGCCCACGCCCACCTCGGTGCGCCACGACTCGGGTTTTGCGGTGGACGCCATGGGCTTCAGGCTTGCAGCATGGTCTGAAGTTCGCCGCTATCGATCAGGCGGCGCAGGTCATTGGCTCCGCCGACCAAGGTGCCGCGCACAAAGACCATCGGGAAAGTGGGCCACCCAGTCCACATCTTCAAGGCATTGCGCAAACGCCATTGCGAAAAATAGCTGCCAAATTCGATGTATTCGTGCGCCAAGCCAGCCGCGGTCAAGGCCTTGCGCGCCTTGGCTACAAAAGGATTGCCTGACAAACCCACGACCACTACAGGGTGCTGGGCGATGGCCGTTTGCACTTGCGCAACCACAGCCCCATGCCATTGCGCAATGAACGGGCGAATGCCGGGATGGATGGCGGACTCGGCAAGAACAGGTCTGATCATGGGTTCACTTGAAAAATAGAGGGGAAGACTTGGCCGCATCACAAAGGCGAGTGCACAATGAAAAACGGGTTACAACTTTCAGAGATGTAACCCATTGATTTCATGAATAAAAATGGTCGGCGTGGCGGGATTCGAACTCGCGACCCCTTGCACCCCATGCAAGTGCGCTACCAGGCTGCGCTACACGCCGACAAGCTGCAAATTATAGCTTGAATTCAAGACTATTCAGACCGTGAGCATCGCGCGAATTTGCAATAACTCTTGGTGAACCGACAAGGCCGATTCAAAACCTGGCCGATACAACGGGTGGGGTGCCATCTCATGGGCCAGTTCATCTGGCGGAATGCCCTCTGCCGCTTCAATCTCAGCGCTGTTGTCTTCCAGCCCATCATCCAGAAATGCCGCCGAGCGCATCAGTTGACGCTCACTCTGGGTCAGCTCCAGCAGTTTGTTTCGTGCGCCGCTGATGGTAAAGCCTTGGTCGTACAAGAGCCCACGTATTCTGCGGATCATCATCACTTCATGGCGCTGGTAATAGCGGCGATTACCCCGTCGTTTGACCGGACGGAGTTGCGTGAACTCCTGCTCCCAATACCGCAAAACATGAGGCTTGACGCCACACAACTCGCCCACCTCACCAATGGTGAAGTAGCGTTTGGCTGGAATGGCGGGAAGCAAACTGTCCATGACTGACAACACGTTATCTTGAAAATCTTGTAGCTTACTGCAACTGTGTTCACCTCGTCTAGCCCTGATTTGGGCTTGCAAACGCGTGATCCATCGTGCAGGCGAAAAATGCGCCTGACTCTGATTCCAAAACAAAAAAGCCTAAGTAGAAATCTACTTAGGCTTTCCGTTTTGGCGGAGTGGACGGGACTCGAACCCGCGACCCCCGGCGTGACAGGCCGGTATTCTAACCAACTGAACTACCACTCCTGATAGCTGAAGCTTTTGCCAGAGAGCTGATGCAAACTGGCCAAGTGCTACAAAACTTGGCGACCCTACGGGGATTCGAACCCCGGTACTCACCGTGAAAGGGTGATGTCCTAGGCCTCTAGACGATAGGGTCATAACCTGGACGGATTCTTTCGAATCATCTCGACACTTTGGTGGAGGTAAACGGGATCGAACCGATGACCTCTTGCATGCCATGCAAGCGCTCTCCCAGCTGAGCTATACCCCCTTTGGTACAACGTTGCGCATTGCTGCTGAACCGTTATGCCTCGTTGGTGTCGAGACCCGAATTATAGACAGAAATTCAGGCGTTTTTCAAGCGCCGCAGAATTTTTTCACGGTGACTCAAGGCCAGCACGGCGTCCAGCGAGGGTGTCTGTGCAGTGCCCATCACCAACACACGAACCGGCATGGCCAAGAGCGGCATTTTGAGGCCAGTTTCAGTCAAGGTTTCCTTGATCATGGCCGCAATCGATGCCTTGTCCCAAGCACATCCCGCCAACTTGTCGGCCAACAAGGCCAGAGCCGGTTTGACGGCTTCGGTCACATGCAAAGTCTTTTCCTCAGCGTTGGGCACCACGTCCAAATAAAAGACTGAAATCCATTGCGCCAAAACCACCAACGTGTCGCAACGGTCTTTGAACAAGCCGCAGATGCTGGCCAAGCGCTCGTCGGCCTCCACCGACAATTTGGCCAAGAAAGGCTGAACGTGCCGGGCCAGCTCGGCGTCGTCCATGGCCTTGAGGTGCTGGGCATTGACCCACTTGAGTTTGGCTTCGTCAAACTGCGCAGCGCTGCGACCCAAGTGGTCCAGATTGAACCACGCCAGAAACTGCGCGCGGCTGAAAATTTCATCGTCGCCGTGACTCCAACCCAGGCGCGCCAAATAGTTGACCATGGCATCGGGCAAATAGCCTTCGCAGCGATAGGCTGTCACGGCTTTGGCCCCGTTGCGCTTGCTCATCTTCTCGCCCTGCTCGTTGAGCACCGTGGGCAAGTGGGCATACACCGGGGGCACTTTGCCCAGGGCGTGAAAGATATTGATCTGACGTGGGGTATTGTTGACATGGTCGTCACCACGAATCACATGCGTGATCTGCATGTCGATGTCGTCCACCACCACACAAAAGTTGTAGGTGGGTGTGCCGTCGGGGCGGGCGATCACCAAGTCGTCCAGCTCGTCGTTGCTGATCTCAATGCGACCTTTGACTTTGTCGTCCCATGCCACCACGCCGCCAACCGGATTCATGAAGCGCAGCACAGGCTTCACGCCCTCGGGAATCTCGGGCAGGGTTTTGCCCTCAGCTGGACGCCAGGTGCCGTCATAGCGGGGCTTTTCCTTGTTGGCCATTTGGCGCTCACGCAGCGCGTCCAAGGCTTCCATGCTCATGTAGCAAGGGTAAACGTGGCCTGCAGCAATGAGCTCGGCCAAGACCGCCCTGTAACGGTCCATGCGTTGCATTTGATAGAACGGGCCTTCGTCGTGGTTCAATTCCAGCCAAGCCATGCCTTCGATGATCACGTCCACAGACGCTTGCGTGGAACGGTCCAGATCGGTGTCTTCGATGCGCAAAATAAAGTCGCCACCCGTAGCACGGGCAAAGGCCCAGGGGTACAAAGCCGAGCGGATGTTGCCCAGGTGAATGAAGCCTGTCGGTGATGGGGCAAAGCGGGTGCGGGTGCGTGCAGGCGCACTTGAAAGGGTGTGGGTCATATCAAAGGGTGTCGAGACCACGGGACAGGTCTTTCTGAATGTCTAGCGGGTACTCCAAGCCCACCGCCACGCGGATCAGGCCTTGGCCAATGCCTGCGGCTTGGCGCTGCGCTTCGGTGAGGCGCCCATGCGAAGTGCTGGCGGGGTGAGCCACCATGGTTTTGGTGTCGCCCAAATTGGTCGCCAGCGACAACATTTTCATCTGGTTCATCACATGGAATGCGCGTTGTCGCGATTGCTCTGGGCCCTCGGCTTTCACTTCGAAGGACAAGACCGCGCCGCCCAGGCCCGACATCTGGCGCATGGCCAATTCGTGCTGCGGGTGACTGGCCAAAGCGGGGTAATGCACCCGCGCTACGGCGGGGTGTTTTTCCAGCCATTCGGCCAAAATTTGCGCACGGGCGCTCTGCGCACGCATGCGAAGGTCCAGGGTTTCCAGACCCTTGAGCACCACCCAGGCGTTGAAGGGCGCGAGCGTCATGCCCCCGCTTTTGAGCACCGGCAAAAACTTCTCGGTGACCATCTGCTGCGGCGCGCACAAGGCACCCGCCATCACGCGGCCCTGACCGTCCAGGTACTTGGTGCCCGAATGCATGATGATATCGGCCCCCATGGCCACAGGGCGCTGCAGGGATGGCGTGGCAAAGCAGTTGTCCACCGCAAACAAAGCACCTGCGTTGTGGGCGATGTCGGCCAGCGCCTGAATATCGCACACCTCGGTCAGGGGGTTGGTCGGGGTTTCGGCAAACAACAAGCGCGTGTTGGGACGGACGGCCGCTTGCCACTCTTTCAAATCGGTTTGTGAAACAAAACTGGACTCCACGCCAAACTTGGCGAGGTCCGAGCCAATCAGCTTGATGGTCGAACCGAACATGGAGCGCGAGCACACCACATGGTCGCCCGCCTTCAAAAGGCCCATGCACATCATCAAAATGGCAGACATGCCCGAGGATGTTCCCATGGCAGCTTCTGTGCCCTCCAAGGCCGCCAAGCGGATTTCCATGCTGGTGACCGTGGGGTTGCCGTAACGGCCATAGGTGTAGCCTTCTTCATCGCCTGCAAAACGGCGGGCGGCAGATTCTGCTGTGGGTTGCACGTAACCGCTGGTCAGGTAAAGCGCCTCGGAGTTTTCGCCGTACTGGCTGCGCTCGACCGCTGCACGAACGGCCAGGGTTTCGATGTGCAAATCGTCAAATCGGGAGGGTTCTGTCATGTTGCTGTCTCACACGCTGGCGTTGGGCAAAACCAAACGCGAATTGTCGTCATCGCCCTCTTCGGCTTGAGGGCGGGTTTGGTTCAAACGGCTGATGTCGTCGGTAGAAATATCGCCCGTCACGTACACCCCATCAAAGCAAGACGCGTCGAAATCTGACAGCGCGCCCGCCGCGTTGACACGCGCTTGGGCCACGGCCGATTTCATGGCATCCACGTCTTGGTAAATCAGGGCGTCACAACCAATGATTTGGCGGATTTCTTCGATGCTGCGGCCGTGCGCCACCAGCTCTTGGCTGGTCGGCATGTCGATGCCATACACGTTGGGGTAACGCACTGGAGGCGCCGCACTGGCCATGTAGACCTTACGGGCACCGGCGTCACGCGCCATCTGCACGATCTCGCGGCTGGTGGTGCCGCGCACGATGGAATCGTCAACCAACAACACATTGCGGCCCTTGAACTCGCTCACGATGGTGTTGAGCTTTTGGCGCACCGATTTTTTCCGCACTGCTTGGCCCGGCATGATGAACGTGCGACCCACGTAGCGGTTTTTGACAAACCCCTCGCGGTAAGGAATGCCCAACAAATGCGCCAATTGTGTGGCGCTGGGACGGCTGGACTCGGGGATCGGGATCACCACATCGATGTCGCTCGGCGGCAGGGTCGAAATCACACGCTTGGCCAGCGTCTCGCCCAGGTTCAAGCGGGCTTGGTAGACCGAAATGCCGTCCATGGTGGAGTCGGGGCGGGCCAAATAAACGTACTCAAAAATGCAAGGGCTCAATTGCGTTTTTTCGGCGCAGGGCTGGGTGTGCATTTGCCCTTCCAGGTCGATAAAAATGGCTTCGCCCGGGGCCACATCGCGCTCAAACTGGTGTGCTGTGCCATCCAACGCCACCGACTCGCTGGCCAGCATGATGGAGCCGTCTTGGCCGCGGCCCATGCACAAGGGGCGGATGCCGTGCGGATCGCGAAAAGCCACCAAACCGTGACCCGCAATCAAGGCGATCACCGCGTAAGAGCCTTTGACACGGCGGTTCACACCGCGCACGGCCTCAAACACATCCATGGGTTTGAGCGGCAAACCGCGCGTGGTTTTTTCCAGCTCGTGGGCCAGCACATTCAACAGGACTTCGGAATCACTGTCGGTGTTGATGTGGCGGTGGTCGTTGGAAAACAACTCGACCTTGAGCGCGTGCGCATTGGTCAGGTTGCCGTTGTGCACCAGCACCAAGCCAAAGGGGGCATTGACATAAAAAGGTTGTGCTTCTTCTTCGCTGAAGGCGTTGCCCGCCGTGGGGTAACGCACCTGCCCCAGGCCGCAGTTTCCGGGCAAACTGCGCATGTTGCGGGTGCGGAACACGTCGCGCACCATGCCCTTGGCCTTGTGCATGAAAAACTTGCGGTCCAGCTGCGTGACAATGCCCGCCGCGTCCTGACCCCGGTGCTGCAAAAGCAACAAGGCGTCATAAATCAACTGGTTGACCGGGGCGCTGCTGACAACGCCGACAATTCCACACATACTTTTATCCGTTCAAAAAATCGACGCACACGGAAATGTTCAAGGCAAATAATCAACCAACGCTTGCGGCAGCAAAGGCCTGAGGCCATTGAGCGTGAGGTCTAACCAGGCCGGGCCCGCAGCGCCCCGCCACCAATCTTCTTTAGACAACCCCAGCAACTGCAGGACCACCGTCAAGGCCAACAACAGCACCACGCCGCGCGCCAAACCAAAAATGCCGCCGAGCGCTCGGTCCACCGGTCGTAAACCCACGGTTTCCACGAGTTTTTTGACCAGCCAGGACACCAATCCAGCCGCAAACAAGGCTGCGACAAACACCAGGGCAAATGCCACCGCATGCTGTACCTGCGCCGCGGCTTCTTTGAGAAAAGGCAAAAAGGCCACGGCATCGGCGGCCAACCACTGCGCCAGGATGAAGGCAGCAATCCACCCTGCCAGGGACAACACCTCGTAAACCAGTCCGCGCCACAAACCCACCAGCATGGAGGCCAGCAACACCGCCAACAAAATCCAGTCGGTCAGGGCAATGGCCATGTCAGATCCTCAAGACGGCTGCTGACAACTCGAGTTTGCGAACCTTTGCAGCGGCTTTTTCAGCCTCTTCGCGGCTGCTGAAGGGCCCCAGCCGCACCCGGGTGGTGGATTTGCCATCTTTGCCATCCACCGTCTGGGTGAAGGTGATCAAGCCCGCCTGCTCCAACTTGCGGCGCACTTCGCGGACCTTGGCCTGATCACTGAAGGCACCCACTTGCACCACATGCCGTTCGCCCCCGGCTGCGGGGGGCTTGCCTTCCAGCAAAGCCCGTGCTTTGTTGCCATCGTCTTTGGACTTGTCCGCAGATTCAGGATTGTCGGTTTTGCTGGGTGCGGGTTTGACTTCATCCTTGACCACAGGCGGCTTGGGCGCAGGCTCTTGCAATGGCTTGGGCTCATCCGCAGGCGCAGGCTTGGCGGTCTGAACCACCTCTTCTTTCGCATCCAACCCCTCTTGGACAGGCAAAGGTTTGGCATCGGGCAAAAGGGGTTTGCCAGGGTTGGCTTGCGCAGGTGGGGCCTGAGTCACTTTCAAAGGGGCATTGGAGGGACGATCCGAAATCAGGATCGGGGTATCAACCGCCACAGGGCGCGGCTGCGTGTCGAACATCAATGGAAAGCCAACCACGGCGAGGAGGACCAAAACCACGGCACCGATCAGGCGATGGCGGGCGCGTCGACGCACCCACTCAACGCTCTCGCCCGATCCAGGCGCGACCGTTTCGGCCGTGGCTGGAGTTGAGGCCGCTTGACCCGGAAAACGGAACTTGAAAAACGCCATGGCAGGTGCTCAGGGGCTGAGGTGTTTGGCTTGCAGACGCGGGATGCCGTCTTTCAAAACACCGCCCACGGTATAGAAGGAACCAAAGACAACGATTCTATCAGCCGGGTCTGCCCCCTCAATGGCCCCATGCAAGGCCTGCATGGGGTCGGCATGCACGCTCGAAGCGGTGTCGGTGCGGGTGTTTTGTGCCTGCCAAGCGTGCTGCAAATCGGCCGCTTTGGCGGCACGGGGCAAGGGCAAATCTGTGAAATACCATTTGTCCACCATCGGGTTGACCTTTTGCAGCATGGGCAACAGGTCCTTGTCGGCCATGGCCCCGAACACAGCGTGGGTGGTGGGATAAAAGCCCATGGCGTCCAAGTTGGCCGCCAGCGCGGCCACCGAGTGGGGGTTGTGCGCCACATCCAGCACCAAAACCGGCTGCCCTGGCACGATCTGGAAGCGCCCGGGCAACTCCACCATGGCCAGTCCATTGCGCACCGCCTGGGCAGTGATGGGGATGCGCTGGCGCAAGGCTTCCAGCGCGGCCAGCCCGCCCGAAGCGTTGATCAGTTGGTTGGCCCCGCGCAGGGCCGGATAGGCCATGCCACTGTAGCGGCGATCGCGCCCCGCCCAAGCCCACTGCTGCTTGTCGCCCGAAAAATTGAAATCCCGGCCAAACAGCCAGAGTTCGGCCCCAATGGCCGCAGCGTGATCGATCACGCTTTGCGGCGGCACCGGGTCGCTCACAATCACCGGCCGCCCGGCACGCATAATGCCAGCCTTCTCAAAACCAATGCGCTCGCGGTCATTGCCCAAAATGGCCATGTGGTCGAGATCGATGCTGGTGATCACCGCGCAGTCGGCGTCGATGATGTTGACCGCATCCAGCCGCCCGCCCAAACCGACTTCCAAAATGGCCACGTCCAGATGCGATTGGGCCATCAGGTGCAAGATGGCCAGGGTGCTGAACTCGAAATAAGTCAGGCTGACATCGCCTCGCACCGCCTCGACAGCCGCAAAAGCTTCAGCGAAAGCCTCGGCCGAGGCCGACTCACCGTGCAAACGGCAGCGCTCTTCAAAATGCACCAGATGCGGCGAGGTGTAAACGCCAGTGCGGTAGCCCGCTTGCAGCAGCACCGCTTCGAGCATGGCGCAGGTCGAGCCCTTGCCGTTGGTGCCCGCCACGGTGATCACCGGGCAGTCAAAACGCAGCGCCATGCGGTCGGCCACGGTTTTCACGCGGTCCAGCCCCATGTCAATCGCCACCGGGTGCAGTTGCTCGCACCAGTCGAGCCATTCCTGTAGAGTCTTCATAGGCGGCGATTGTCGCGCAGTCTTGTCACTTTTCACTTCGTCAAAGCTCCATGGACCTCATTGTTTACGGCATTCCCAATTGCGACACCGTCAAAAAAGCCCGCACCTGGCTGGCCGATCACGGCTTGAACGCGTTCTTTCACGATTTCAAAAAACAAGGCGTGCCCGAGGCGCAGCTGGACGCATGGCTGACCGCTGTGGGCTGGGAAACCCTGCTCAACCGCAAAGGCACCACATGGCGCAAGCTGGACGCCGCCGTGCAAGCGGGCGTGACGGACAGCGCCAGCGCCAAACAAGTCATGCTGGTGCACGCCAGCACCCTCAAACGGCCGGTCATTGCCTGGCCCTCGGGGCGAATCACTGTGGGCTTCACGCCAGACCAATGGCCTGCCTGAGAAAAAACAGGTGGTCGCTGATGGACGGCATCGGCGCACGGCGCTGGCCGCAGACAAAGCTGCCTGCTTGCCGCCTCCCCTGAAAAGCGCATGAACTTTACCTGCCAGCCATACAGGAACGCAACACCAACGCTAAACTCATCCTCATTGATTTTACGGAGAAACCGATCATGAAAACCCTGATGACCACCCTTTTGCTTGCTGCAACCGGTTTAACGCAGGCCCAAGAAGTCGGACAAGTGATCTCCCGCACCGCGGTGTACCAACAAGTCGCCGTGCCACGCCAAACTTGCACGCAAACCCCAGTGGCTGTGCAAAACCCCACATCCGGCGCAGGCGCCTTGATGGGGGCCATCGCCGGCGCTGCGATCGGCCACCAAATCGGGGGCGGTTCAGGCCGTGCTGTGGCCACCATGGCCGGTGTCATGGGCGGCGCCATCTTGGGCGACCGGATCGAAAATCCGGGCAGTCAGATGCAAGACCAAACCACCTGCACCACCCAGACCGCTTATGAAAACCGTTTGATCGGGTACAACGTGGTGTATGAATACGCTGGCAAGCAATACAACGTGCAACTGCCCCAAGACCCGGGCCCGACCATCCAGTTGCAAGTCACCCCCATTGGCATACCGCAGTCTGCCGCGCCTGCAGACTCGGTGGTGACCACGAACACCGCCATGGCTCCCCTCATCACCGAATCCCACGTGGTGTATGTGCCCACCCCGGTTTATCGCAACTACCCACCGGTTTACACCAACATCCAATTGGGTTGGGGCTGGAACAACGGCCACGTTCACAGCCGCCGCAACAGTCACTGGCGCTGAAAGCCCAAGATGGCCACGCCCAGTCAAACCCTGATCGGGTTTGACTGTCTGGCCTAAAATGCCGGGTTGACTGGCCACCAAGGGCGTCCAATGACGCCCTTTTCCATTGACGCGGGATGGACCCGCCCCTTTGAAGCATCACCCATGACCACCCAAACCATCGACGGCGTTTCCGTCAACACCCAAGCCAATGTTTACTTTGACGGCAAATGTGTCAGCCACGGCTTGACCCTGGCCGACGGCACCCAACTGTCGGTGGGCGTAATCCTGCCGTCCACACTCACCTTCAACACCGGTGCACCTGAAATCATGGAGTGTGTGGGCGGCTCTTGCGAGTACAAGCTCGACGGCAGCGCCGAGTGGGTCAAGTCCAGCGCTGGCGAAGAGTTCAACGTGCCCGGCAACTCCAAGTTCGAGATCCGCGTGACCGAGCCTTACCACTACATTTGCCACTTCGGTTGATTCCCTCATGAGCACCATCCTGCAAAACCTGCCCAAAGGGCAAAAAGTCGGCATCGCCTTTTCTGGCGGCCTCGACACATCGGCCGCCCTGCTGTGGATGAAACAAAAGGGCGCCCTGCCCTATGCGTACACCGCCAACCTGGGTCAACCCGACGAGGCCGACTACAACGAAATTCCCCGCAAGGCGATGGAATACGGCGCAGAAAAAGCCCGCCTGGTCGATTGCCGCACCCAGCTGGCACACGAAGGCATTGCCGCCATCCAGAGCGGCGCGTTCCACATCTCCACGGGCGGCATCACCTACTTCAACACCACACCTTTGGGCCGCGCTGTGACCGGCACCATGCTGGTCGCCGCCATGAAGCAGGACGATGTCAACATCTGGGGCGACGGCAGCACCTTCAAGGGCAACGACATCGAGCGCTTTTACCGCTATGGCCTGCTGACCAACCCCAACTTGAAGATCTACAAGCCCTGGCTCGACCAGCTGTTCATCGACGAGCTGGGCGGCCGCGCTGAAATGAGCGCCTTCATGACCGCCAACGGCTTTGGCTACAAGATGAGTGCCGAAAAGGCCTACTCCACCGACAGCAACATGCTGGGCGCGACCCACGAAGCCAAAGACTTGGAAAGCCTGCAAAGCGGCATGAAGATCGTCAACCCCATCATGGGCGTGGCCTTCTGGAAGCCCGAAGTGCAAGTCAAAGCCGAAGAAGTGAGCGTGCGCTTTGAAGAAGGCATGCCCGTGGCCCTGAACGGCGTGGAATACGCCGACCCGGTCGAGTTGTTCCTGATAGCCAACGAAATCGGCGGCCGCCACGGTTTGGGCATGAGCGACCAGATTGAAAACCGCATCATCGAAGCCAAAAGCCGCGGCATCTACGAAGCCCCCGGCATGGCGATGTTGCACATCGCCTACGAGCGTTTGGTCACCGGCATCCACAACGAAGACACCCTCGAGCAATACCGCATCAACGGTCTGCGCCTGGGCCGTTTGTTGTACCAGGGCCGCTGGTTTGACCCACAAGCCATCATGCTGCGCGAAACCGCCCAACGCTGGGTGGCCCGCGCCGTCACCGGCACCGTGACACTGGAACTGCGCCGCGGCAACGACTACAGCATCCTGAACACCGAGTCGCCCAACCTGACTTACGCGCCCGAGCGTTTGAGCATGGAAAAGGTGGAAGACGCGCCGTTCAGCCCACTGGACCGCATCGGCCAGCTGACCATGCGCAACCTGGACATCACCGACACCCGAGCCAAACTTGGCATCTACGCCCACACCGGTTTGTTGTCGGTGGGCGAAGGCCCGCACATTTACAAGCTGGATGGCAACGGCAAGAAGTGATTCTTTGACGCTCAAAAAAACGGCCTTTGGGCCGTTTTTTTGGTTGTGGGTCGAGCCAAGGAAGAGCCGCAACACTGCTTCACAAGGCATGAAACAACTCGCACCGGGTCCACCATGCCAGCCGCCTTTGCGCTTGAGCAGCGTCACGATGGTGGGCTTGTGAGCCGTGCCTTTGTTGCAAACTCCAAGTGCCAAGCCACGCGATGATGGCCTTCTTTGAAGAGACTGCAGTCAAGCCATCGGCTTTGCAATGTTCTGATCAGTTCAGGAATTGCTCCACCCTGGCATTGAACTTTTGAGGATTCTCCATGAACATGAAATGGGAGCCACCCTCGTTCGCTTCAAAGATTTCATGCTGACCATTCGGTATCTGTTCTGCTTGCCAGACCACGCATGTCCATGGAACGAAGCTTGCCCTGCCACCGATGCAAAGGGCCGGGACCGTGATCCGTGCCATCACATCACGCCAGTCGTTGTGCACATGATCGATGACCAGTTGGGCTGCCTTGTCACGCGGAAATTTGAAATTGAGCGCGATTGATTTCTGGACAATGTCCTTCGGGCATTCGGGGGTGAACATGCCCGAGACAAAGCCGGTCGTCACTGAGCCATCTGCATCGGCAGCGAGCGCCACAGCGGTACTGAAGGCGGCCTCGGGCGTAAAAATAGCCCCGGCCTGAACCAATCCCTCTGGCGACAGTGTTGGGTTGTTGGAGAGGTAGGCAGGCTCATCGACAAAGACGAATTTCGAGACCCGACTGGCACCGTAGAGATCGTAAAGTCCCCAAAGCACTGAACAGCCCATCGAATGCCCCATCAGGATGGCGTTTTGCAGATCAAGACCTTCGATGAATTCTTTGACATCCTTCGAAAGGCGATAAATCCGATAGCCATGTCCCGGTTTTTCGGATTCGCCGTGGCCACGCATATCCAGCGCCAAGACGCGATATTTTTTTGAAAAATGGTTGATCTGGTGATGCCATTGATCCGCCGTTTGCGACCAGCCCGGGATCATGACAAAGGGCTGGCCTTTGCCGGCCTCCAGGTAACTGAGCTTTACCCCGTCGCTGGTGGTGAAGGTCTTTCTGACTGCATCGATATCAAACATGATGTTCTCCTTTGCTTTGAGCTTGGCTGAGTTCGTTTTGATCCACACCCCTTTTGGGCTCAGGTCGCGCTGAAGGGGCCTCTCAAGCACGCCTGCGTCATTCCAGGGGCAAATTGGTCACCCCTCTTTCACGCGAAATGAGCACACCTGGCAGTCAAAGTGGGCAGCGAAGGTGTTTTTTTGCTGATCGGGGTCAGTGTGTCGCCGCCCCCTTTGATTTCAAACTGAGTCCTTATATTAAAAAGGATTGTCCCCCAGTGCAAGACCTTCTCGACGTGGATCCGCACCGCCCCACAAGGTCTGTGCTCCGGTCGTTGCAGACGGGGCACGAATGATGGTGGATACACCGCTCGACTGTGCCGCAAAAGACACGGTGTGGCCTAACGAGCGCAATCCAGCCAACAATGGATCATTCAAGCCACTATTTGTAACGTCAATAGACGGATGCTCACCACCAACGCCGGTCGTAACACTATTTCCCGCACCGAAATTGACCATCGACGTTGCTTGCTGTGCGTCGAGCTTCCAGTCCAAAGCGCTGACCAATGTTTTTACGACAAACTGAATGATTGATGCACCACCGGGTGAGCCAGTCGCCATGACAAAATCTCCGCGACTACCATCTGAGGCTTTGCTGAATACCAACGTCGGCGCCATTGAACTACGCGGTCTTTTCAGCGGCGCAATTCGATTGGCAATCAAACCCGAAAAATCTGAGGGGTCAAAAGAAAAATCTGTGAGTTGATTGTTCAGAAGAAATCCGCGTGTGAAGTGAAAAGACCCCATTCCAGACTCAATGGTCGTTGTCATGACGAGTGCATTACCGTATTTGTCAACAATGGACATGTGGGTAGTTCCCTTTCCCTCGGTAGCGCTGCTGCCAGAGGCCGGAGCTGTCGGAAAGACACCGGGCAATGCCGTTCCCATACTTTTGGTCGTTGAAATCAAACCCGCTCTTGCTTTCAGATAGTCTTTGGCAACCATCGAACTCACGCCATTGCCTGGGAGAGGGACAAAATCGGTGTCCGCAACATAATTGTTGCGGTCTGCATAGGCCAGCCTTTGCGATTCACTGATCAAATGAACGGCAG
>NZ_JBILQU010000125.1:0-6701 GCF_044373035.1 Limnohabitans sp.
GCGACGCTCGATCAAGCCGCATGCGTTGATGCATTCACACCCCTTTTATGGGTGGCGGTCGCCAATAACTTTCTGGAGGCTTTTGCATGGCTGTTGCCTTACACCGGTGCAAAGCGTGCACAGTCCTTGCCGGCATGCTCTTCGTGACCACGGCACATGCTCAATCCGATTGTCGGCCAGCACCCTCGGGCGTGGCTCAGTTGCTTGAAATTCGACCTGGATTTCATCGCGTCCAGGGCCCATTGGCCGAGTTTGATCCGTGCCATCGATCCGTCCAATTGTCGATGCCAGGATTGTTTGCGGACAAGCTGGCGGACAAGCCGCCTCTGATGATCATTGCGCATGGCGGCAATGGCCCTGGATCAGCCGAGCAGGAAATGGTTCGTCGGATGAACGCGCGAGGTGTGGCCACCTTGTTGTTTGATGCCTACGAGATGAATGGTTTTCAGTACCGCGGTACTTCGCTGTTTTTGACTGGCGCGACCAATGAATCGCGCCAGCGCATGATCTTCAAGGCCACCCTTGGGGCTTACCACTGGATTCGCGAAAACGCCCGCATTGACACCTCACGCCTTTACATCCATGGGCTGTCCAACGGCGGCAGTGTGGCGCTGAACATGGCCGCCGTGGTGGATCCCGCGCATGTCCGGATGGTGTTTTCTGAAGGGGCGCCTTCGGCAGGCATCGGCATGCCGGATCAGATTCGGGTACCCCTGAAAATGGTCTTCGGCAAAATGGACAACTATGGTGGCAGGACCGTAGACGACTGGATGCACCTGCGCACCGACCCGTGTGTGGTCAATCAGCCCGCCAAAGGCGCAGCTGTGGGGACAGCCCAGCGCTGCAGCCTGCGGGTCAATCCAGCGGCGCAGGGGCTGTCACCTCACCAATGGGCAGAACAACTCCAGGCGCAAGGTCAGCCGGTTGAGTTCTGGTTCTACGATGAAGCGGCGCACGGTTTGCTGGCGGGAGCGATCGATCGTGGCATGCGCACCTATGGTTCTGGCCCCACGGCCTCCCAACGCTTTGGCTGGATTGGCGCGACTTCCAACGCGGCCAACCGTTTTGTCGCTGACCTGATGAAGTCCATCAAGTCGAGCTATCCTTAGAGCCGATGGGTGTCGAAAAGGCCGTGGTTTCTGGGCTGCAACAGGGTGTACTTATCGATGCATGCATGATTTGTCGAGCATTGTCCCTGCGGCGATCATGGTCAATGGTGAGGACCCGGAGCAAGGCCAGCGCAAAGCGTAAGGTACATCCACTTTTGGTGAGATGCTATGTTGAATCGTCGTCATTTTCTGGGTGCTGGCATGGTGGGTGCCAGCGCACTCACTTTTTCTTCTGTCTGGTCGCAAAACCCCCCCCAGTTTGGTCTCCCGGCCATGCCCGCTGTGGGTTTCAAACGCATGAAACTGGGCGCCATGGAAATCATTGCGCTCAATGACGGTGCCGTGCGCCGCCCGCTGGGTCAGGAATTTGTGCCCGCCGTGCCGCTGGACCAGGTCAAGGCGCTGCTGGCCACGCAAAGCTTGCCCACCGATTACATCGATGTGCCCTACACCGCCTTTTTGCTGATCAATGGCAGCCAACGGTACTTGTTCGATACCGGTTTTGCAGACAATGGTCCCCCAACCACCGGCAAACTGCTGGGGAACTTGGCCGCTGCAGGTTACAAGCCGGAGGACATCCACAACGTGGTACTGAGCCACTTTCATGGCGACCACATCAACGGTGTGCGATTTAAAAACGGCAATTTGGTTTATCCGAATGCACGCGTGCATGTGCCTGCCCCTGAGCACGCTTTCTGGACCGATGAAGCCCGCATTGCGGCAGCGCCCGCGCCCATGCAAGGCGCTTTTGGGGCGGTCAAACGCGCCTTGACCGGGTTGACGTCAGACCAATTGGTCAAGTTCGAGCCGGGCAGTACTTTGGCTCCGGGTATCCAGTCGGTGGCCGCTTTTGGCCATACCCCCGGTCACACCTTGTTCACGGCGCGTTCTGAAGGCCAGTCGTTTGCCTACGTGGCCGACATCACCAACGTGCCGTCCTTGTTTGCGCGCAACCCCGATTGGGCCGTGCTGTTTGACATGAACCCCGAGATGGCCCGCCAGAGTCGTCGTCGCATTTTCGAGATGTTGGTCAATGAAAAAATGATGGCGGGTGGTTTTCACTTCCCGTTCCCGGCATTCGGCACGATCGAGCCATCGGGCAACGGATACCAATTTGTGCCGGTCGCCTGATCATTGCCCCCATTCTGGACCATCTCACCCAGGCATTCGATGCTCAATTCCAAGACAAGCGAGCCCCATTCGGGGCTCGGGCCAGCGGACACCTTGGCCATCCAGGGCCCTGAGAACAAGCACGAGCCGCTCGCCGACGCCCAAGGCCTGACACATCCTGAAGGCGCGGATCAATCCCAGGCTCTTCGGTATGCATTGCCTGCAGGTTTGGTGGCATTCCTGAGTGCTTGTGGTGGCGGCAGCGCTGCCCCCACCCCGGAAGTACTTCCCCCCAGCGGGATTTCTCAAAGCCAGGCGTCCCGATTTCTCCAGCATGCTCAGTTCAGCGCCCGCTACGATGACATCAAGGCGGTCCAGACGTTGGGCTATGGCCCTTGGCTGGCCCAAGCCATGTCACTGCCCAACAGCCTGGGCGGCTGGGAATGGCTCAGGGCCAAAGGCTACGACGCCATCAATGAGCACGAATATTTTTTCAAAGACAATCTGACCAACTATATGGTCTGGTATCAGGTGATGGCTTCGCCGGACCCAGTGAGACGACGGATCGCGTTGGCTTTGTCTGAATTTTTCGTGGTGTCGGGCAACGGTCTGCAGCTGAACTGGCCCGCCTTTCACATGGCCCGCTATTGGGACCTTTTGTGTGAGCACGCTTTCGGCAACTTTCGAACCTTGTTCGAGCACATCACACTCAGCCATGCGATGGGGTCGTTTCTGAACACGCTGGGCAATCAAAAGGAGGACCCTCAATCAGGCCGAGTGCCCGATGAAAATTTTGCCCGCGAGGTCATGCAACTGTTCAGCATCGGATTGGTAGAACTGTCTCTGGACGGTACGCCTAAAACCGGAGCCAATGGGCAGCCGATTGAGACTTACACCCTCAAAGACGTCAGCGGATTGGCCAAAGTTTTCACAGGCTATGGCGAAGATGAAGGGGATGGTTTTTTCACTAGCCCTGTACCGCCCAACTCTCGGGTGCGCAATCTGAGCTTTACCCGCAAGCCCATGAAGTTCAATGCCAGGAGTCATTCTGACGCTGACAAGAGTTTTTTGGGCGTTCGCATACCGGCTGGCACCGATGGCCCCAGCAGCCTTCGGTTGGCGCTCGACACGCTTTTCAAACATCCCAATGTGGGCCCCTTCTTTGCGCGACAGATGATTCAGCGTTTGGTCACCAGCCATCCCGCCCCTGCTTATGTGGCACGTGTTGCCAGTGTGTTCAACAACAACGGGCAAGGGGTTCGAGGGGATTTGGCAGCAGTCTTTAGCGCCGTGCTGCTCGACAAGGATGCCATTGGCCCTGAAAGTCTGGCTTCGAATGACTTTGGGAAGCTGCGGGAACCGGTGGTGCGCATTGCCCAGTGGGCTCACACTTTCCGGGCCCAATCCCTCAAAGGGACCTGGAAAATCGGCTCGCCCACCTGGTCCGCCGAAGAGTCGCTGGCGCAAAGTCCTCTCATGGCCCCTTCGGTCTTCAACTTCTTTCGGCCGGGCTACGTTCCTCCCGGAACGGTGCTGGCCAGCCGGGGTGCGACGGCACCTGAATTCCAGCTCGTCAACGAAAGCACGGTGTCTTCCTACATCAACTATCTGCAGTCGTTTTTGCAACGAGGCATGTGGGTCAGGGCCCCAGAACTGCCCAGCAGCCCGATGAACCCGACCGCGACAGACGGGCCCGACATCGTGCCTGACTACAGCAGCGAAATGGGGTTCGCGCACGATGGCAATGCTTTGGTGCAACACCTGAACTTGTTGTTGTGTGCGGGCCAAATGTCCGATGCCTCTCGCCAGGCGATCAGCTTGGCCTTGGATCAGTTCAACCTTCAAACTTACGCCTCAGACGATGCCCGTCGGCAGCACGTCGCGCGGGCCTTGTTGCTGGTCATGAGCAGCCCGGATTACCTCATTCAGCGCTGAGCGGAGAGCACCATGAATTCAGAAACAGTCAGCGCTCCATCTCGTCGCGCATTTTTGCAAAGAAGCAGTCTGATGGCTGCCGCCGGTGTGGCCGCCCCCTGGGCGCTGCAACTGGCCGCGATGGGCGAAGCTGCCGCCTTCAATGGCGACGATTACAAAGCCTTGGTCTGCGTTTTTCTGTACGGCGGCAACGACTATGCCAACACAGTGGTCACTTACGACGAAGCCAGTCACCGTCGCTATGCCGATATCCGGGCGGCGGGTGCAGGCTCGGCTGCCGACGGCATCGTGCTCTCTAGGGAAACGTTGGCCAAAACGGTGCTCAGACCCGTTCAGGCTTTACCTGAAGGACGCCAATATGCCCTGCATCCCTCTATGCCCAACCTGGCGGGGCTGTTCAACAGTGGACAGGCTGGTGTCCAGCTCAATGTGGGTCCGCTGGTGGTGCCTTTGACGCGCCAACAGTTTGAAAGCCAGGCCTACCCCATGCCGCCCAAGCTGTTTTCGCACAACGATCAGCAATCGCTTTGGCAATCCTCCTCTCCGGAAGGCTCCACCATCGGTTGGGGTGGGCGGCTTGGTGACATCGCCATGCCCAGCAACAGCCAGTCCTTGTTTACTTGCATTTCAGTCACAGGCAACAGCGTCTTCTTGTCTGGGCAAGATGCGCTGCAATACCAGTGCAGCACCAGTGGTGCCATCAAGGTGCGCGCCCTTCAGGAGGGTGACTGGCTGTTTGGCAACCATACAGGGATGCGTGCCACCTTGCTGAACTTGGTCCAGCAAAACAGGGCCCATGTTCTGCAAAATGAATACAACAACGTGATGCGACGGGCCTTGGCTGCTGAAGGCAAGGTCTCTGGCGCCCTTGCCAGTGTCAACCTGAGCACGGCCTTTGCCGACAACAACCTTTCTCGCCAAATGCGCATGGTGGCCCGGTTGATCGGGGCTCGTCAGCGCTTGGGTGTAAAGCGTCAGGTCTTTATGGTGTCATTGGGAGGCTTTGATCTGCATGACAACCTGGTCGCGCGTCAACCCGGTCTTTTGCAGGAAGTAGATCAGGCCATTTCGAGTTTCTACAAGGCCACCGTGGAATTGGGCGTTTCTGACAAGGTGACCACTTTCACGGCATCCGATTTTGGGCGCACCCTCACCTCCAATGGCAATGGATCGGACCATGGCTGGGGGTCGCACCATTTTCTGGTGGGCGGTGCGGTCAAAGGCGCTCGATTTTATGGTGAGGCGCCACCCGTCAGTGCTTCCGACAGCAAGGACCCCCAGGACCAATGGCATGTCGGGCAAGGCCGACTGCTGCCCCGGACATCCACTGATCAGTTTGCCGCCACCCTTGGGCGTTGGTTCGGTGTAGAGGAAGGCGAGCTTGCACGGATCCTGCCCAATTTGAGAAATTTTGGAAAATCGGCTGGACGACTGGACTACCCGACAGATCTTGGCTTCCTGTAATTCCAGCCAGCCGTGTGATGCCGAGGCTCTTCGGCATGTACTGAGGCAAAGCAGGTTTTCAGGGGCACTGCAAATTGGAGGTGATCCTCATCGGGTGAGGTCCATCAAAGATGGGCAGGCTTTGCACAGGTGACAGTCTGGGTTTTGAATTGGGTTTAGCCTTTGTCGCCGCATCGCTCATTCAAAGGACAACATGAAATTCACCACCTTGGGCAAAAGCCCTCTGAAAGTTTCCCGCCTGTGTTTGGGCACCATGATGTTTGGTGACCAGACGCCTTTGGAAGATGCGCGAGCGATGGTGGCCGATGCGCAAGAAAAGGGCTGTAACTTCATCGACACCGCCGATGTGTATACCTTGGGTAAATCAGAAGAGATGGTGGGCCAAATACTCAAGGGGCATCGTCAGCATTGGGTATTGGCCAGCAAGGTCGGTAACCCGATGTCGAACCGCCCCAATCATCAGGGCTACTCGCGCAGCTGGATGTTGCGGGCTTGCGAAGACAGCCTGCGCCGCTTGGACACCGATCACCTGGACATTTATTACCTGCACCGCGATTACAACGGCATGAACCTGGAAGAGCCCTTGCGGGGCATTGAAGCCTTGCTGCGCGACGGCAAGATCCGCTACTGGGGCGTGTCCAATTTTCGGGGCTGGCGCATTGCCGAGATGGTGAACATGGCCCGTCAAATGAACATGCCTGGCCCCGTGGTTTGTCAGCCTTATTACAACCTGCTCAATCGCTTGCCCGAGGTGGAAATTCTGGAGGCGTGTGGCCATTACGGTTTGGGCGTGGTGCCCTACAGCCCGATTGCACGCGGCGTGCTCACGGGAAAATATGCGCCCGGCCAGACGCCTGCAGAGGGCAGCCGTGCTGCCCGGGGTGACAAGCGCATTCTGGAGACCGAATTCCGCGAAGAGTCGCTGCAGATTGCACAAACTTTGCGGCTGCATTGCGAACGCAAGGGCGTGTCGCTGGCGCACTTTGCCACCGCCTGGGTGCTGGCCAACCGAAATGTGAGTGCGGTCATTGCAGGCCCGCGCACGCTGGCGCAGTGGCAAGACTATGCGGGCGCACTGGATGT
>NZ_JBILQU010000126.1:0-6681 GCF_044373035.1 Limnohabitans sp.
GCCTGCCAGCACGTTTGCGCCAGCGCACAAACTGTATGAGAGTGCAGGATTTCGGCCCTGCGGCCCCTTTGGCGACTACCAACTTGACCCCCATAGCGTCTTCATGACCATGGACCTCCAAAGTCATGCGGCAGCTTGACTTCAGGTCACTCACAACGGCGTCTTGAGCGCATTTGGTGACATTTGAACCCCCCAAAGGTCAATAGGACCAATTAAACAGGTCCAAACGGATTGAACACCTCAAACCCCAACGCCCGGAAGTCGGCCACATTTCGGGTGGCAAGCGTCAATCCATGCACTTTCGCGGTGGCGGCAATCATGGCGTCTTCATAGAGCGTGTCTGACTTGCGGTGCATCAACTTTGCCCAAGCCGTGAAGGCTGCCACGTCCATCGGCAAGACGTTGTAAGCGTTCGCCACCAAGGCCAACCAGTCTTCAATCTGTTGCGTCTTTTCGGGGTCTTGTTCCCGGGTCAGCTCGACGCCCGCTTGGATTTCACCCAACGTGACCGCAGACACGTAAAGCTGGGCGTCATCCAGCGATTCCAGCCAAGCCAGAACGCCCCCATGCGGGCGCGGCCTGCGCAACTCAGACACCACATTGGTGTCCAGCAAATACCGCTTCGTCACAGCATCGGCTCCACAGGTCGACGCTTGGCTTGCCCTCGCTGCGGCACGATCAAATTGGTGCGGGCTTGGTCAGAGAGCAAAAGTTGCTTGAGCGATGGGCGAGCTGCCGACTGCATACGCCGCCACTCCTGCACGGGCACCAACACGGCAGCTTCGGCACCGCGCCGGGTGACCATTTGCGGGCCTTCAACCAAGCACGCATCTAAAAACTCACTGAACCGCGCTTTCGCGTCTTGAACTGGCCATATCTGCATCTCGCGCCTCCCTCAACTAGTCATCGATCTAGTCTGACCATTTTTCCGTCAACTGTCAATTCAACCGTGGCCGATCCTGCCTTGAGCACCGGCACACCTCAATCCACGTAATTTGTGATCAAGCGTCGCACCACTTTTCGTTGAAAGAGTGTGGCCACTGAATGCCTGTGCGGGTTAAAGTACGTTGCAAGAAGAAACTGGAAAGCTTGTGACCATGAAATTTGAATGGGACCCAACCAAAGCTGAAAGCAATGTCAAAAAACACAACGTCAGCTTCGATGAGGCTGCGTCGGTGTTCCTTGATGAACTCGCAGTTTCGGGTACCGATCCAGATCATTCTGTAGGCGAGTCCCGGTACATCACTTTTGGCGCATCAAGTTTGGGGCGCTTGCTGGCTGTATCACACACATACCGTGCAAGCGCCATTCGAATCATCAGTGCGCGGCGGGTCACCCGTTCTGAAAGGAAAATTTATGAAGAAAGTTGAAACTGAAATGCGGGCAGAGTACAAACGCTCAGACTTCTCCAAGCTGGAACGAGGCAAATTCTTCAAAGCCGCCTCCAAAGGCACATCGGTTGCCTTGATTGAGCCCAAACTCGCGAAAGCATTCCCCACATCAGAAGCGGTGAATGAGGCGCTCCGTGGCCTGCTCGTTCTGGCAGACGAAACAGCTCGCATCACTGGCCGAGCCAACAAAGTTTCGCGCAAACAGGCCGCAGCTTGAGTTTCCCAAAACCCCTGGCCTACGGACTGGTGAACGACGTGCTGCCCACCCACGAAGTCACTGTGGCCGCCGCCCGATAATGGTGTTTGTAGGAGCAGCACCCCGTGCGCGATTGCCCGCAGACCACAAACGCCCTTAGCGCGCAGGGCGCAGCTCCTACAGATCGCATCGCTGTTCGCTATGCCCAAGACAAGCCTTTCACTTCAAACTTCACAGGGTCGGATCAATAAGTCTGCCCGCAAACGCTGCTCAAACAGCTATTTCCCTTCACCACCCTCATTCATCAAACCATGTTCAGTGCTGCATTTATTTGGGAGCCCGGGTCCTACGACGCTGAGTTCAACGAACTCAATGCCATCATCGATGCAGTGGCCAAAGCCTCGCCCGGCTTTATCGGCGTCGAAGAGTGAGCCTCTGATGATGGCAAACGTCCCAATGCCACCAACTATTAGGAAACCATGTATGGCCTCAAAGCGTTGGGAACCCATCCCAGCCACATCGAGGCAAAACAAAAATATGCCCAGTGGTACAACGGCTATCACGTGGTCATCTCCGAGGTCATCAAGTCATATGGCGACTCTGCCTTTCAGCACCTCACACCCAATCACCGTGATGCAAGCGCACTGAAGTGAATCAGTCGCAGGGCGCCGTGACCGCACCGAGGCCAATGGATTGAACACCTCAAACCCCAGCACCTGGAATTCAGCCTCATTCCGCACAACTGCGGTCAGTCCATCCACTTTCGCGTTGGCGGCCATCATGGCGTTAACGTCAAACGTGGCGCAGGCAACACGGCAAGCGCGTCAATTTTTGACGGAATTGAGCGGGTCGGCTGCTGGTCGCACCATGGTAAATTTGACTTCTTTTTGACCCATCGACCAAGCTCCTGGTCAAGACCTTATGCCCGCTTTGATGTTTCGAGTATGTCAAGGGCCGCAACGGCGCAAACAGTTCGCTAAGTGCGAACAAAAAGACCCACCAAGCCACCCCATTGAAAGGGGTCATCGATTCGACCGGGTGCGCTGCTTGCACGCATGCCGATGAGTGCCCGCCTCACGCTATCGCCCCAAGGCCACCTTCGATTGGACTTGGATGGCCCGGATTCGGACGCCGCCTATGCCTTGGACGCTCCCTTGGATGCAAGCTTGCAAGGGCCGTTGGACAAGGCCTTTTCGGCAGGCGCGGGGCACGGCCTGCTGCACCTGGGGGCCACTGGCGTGGGGCAGGTTTTGCCGGGCGCATTCGCTTGGTGGCGTGACTTTGCTGCGCGGTATGTGACCGGACTGTGCGCCGTGGCAGACGAGACCGCAGTCGCCGACATCATGGTGGCCGTACCCGAGCGGGCGGCGCTGCAGGCTTGGCTGCTTGACCTGCCGCCCATGCGCGGGGCGGAGTATGCCGATGCCGACGTTCTGGCGCACTTGTGGGCGCAAACTGAGGCGGCGCTGCGCGCAGAACTGGCCGCATCGCAGACGACCTTGGCAGAATTTCTGCACAGCTGCAACGCGGCCTGGCACCAGGTGGGCCGGGTCCATTTCAATCTCGCAGAAAACCGCAAAGACCCGGATTCACCCTTCGCCTTCCTCGCCACCTACACCTCGCGCCTGTCCGCGCATGGCAAAGCCCAGCACATGCCACTGTCGCGCGCACTGACCGAGTTCTCAGACGGCAAACAGCAAGCGCAACTGCTCAACCTGCTGGTGCCCGTGCAACGTGCGGCGGAGCGATGCGCGTGGTTGATGGAGATGGTGGCTGAGGGCGAGATTTACCACCCGCTGCGTTGGACGCAGGCGCACGCCTATGCGTTTTTGCAAGATGTGCCCAAGCTAGAGGCCGCAGGCATTGTGGTGCGCACCCCCAGCAACTGGGCCGCAGGCCGCCCCGCACGCCCCAAGGTCAGCGCCAGCATTGGCAGCCAACAGCCCTCGGTGCTGGGCATGGACGCCCTGCTCGACTTCAACATGGGCGTCACCCTGGGTGACGACCCACTCACAGAGGCCGAAATACAAGCCCTGCTCCAAGGCGGCGATGGCCTGCAACTCTTGCGCGGCAACTGGGTCGAGGTGGACGCCCAAAAGCTCAAGCGCATGCTGCAGCGTTTCACCGACATCCAAAACATCAGCACCCGCCAAGGCCTGTCGTTTGCCGAGGCCATGCGCCTGACGGCACGCGCCTCCCTCGATGCAGGCGATGGCACGGTTGACGACGCGGCCGACTGGTCTGCGGTCAGCGCAGGACCCTGGCTTGCCCAAACGCTGCAAGGCCTGCGCCAACCCGAAGGCTTGGCCCACATTGACCCGCGCCCCGAATTGCAAGCCACCTTGCGCCCCTACCAAGAAGCGGGCGTGCGATGGCTTTACTTGCTCACGCGGTTGGGCCTGGGCGCCTGCTTGGCCGACGACATGGGGCTTGGCAAGACCATGCAAATCCTGTCGCTGCTCTTGGTGCTCCAACGTGAAAATTCCCGTGAAAGTAAGCAGGAAAGCAAGCTCGAAGACAAGCGCAAAACCAAGGGTGCTACCCCAGCTACCCCAGCCACCCCCGCGCCCACCCTGCTGGTGGCCCCGGCTTCGCTGCTGGCCAATTGGCACGCGGAGAGCCAGCGTTTTGCCCCCAGCCTCAAGGTGCTCATCGCCCATCCATCGGCCATGCCCGCAGAGCAATTGCGGGCCCTTGATGCCACCGCCTTCGCGCAGGTCGATCTGGTGATCACCAGCTACAGCACGCTGCTGCGCTTGCCTGCGCTGCTGCAAATGCGCTGGCAGCTCGTGGTGGCCGACGAAGCGCAGGCCTTGAAAAACCCCGGTGCCAAGCAAACGCAGGCCATTAAAAAGCTCAACGCGGCCAGCCGCATCGCCCTCACCGGCACGCCTGTCGAAAACCGCCTGTCTGACCTGTGGTCTATTTTTGACTTCACCCACCCCGGCCTGCTCGGATCGGCCAAAGTGTTTGGCAGCTTCGCCAAGCGCCTAGACAGCCAAAAGCACTACGGCCCCCTGCGGGCACTGGTCAGCCCCTACATTCTTCGCCGCCTCAAGACCGACAAACGCGTCATCAGCGATCTGCCCGACAAAACGCAAACCAATGCCTGGTGCCACTTGCGGCCCGCGCAGGCGGCCTTGTACCAGGCGGCAGTCAAAGAGTTGGCCAAGGCCTTGGAAACAAGCGACGGCATGGCGCGGCGCGGTTTGGTGCTGTCTTACTTGATGCGCTTCAAACAAATTTGCAACCACCCCTCCCAATGGCAAGGCAATGGCGCGTGGGACGAAGAAAACAGCGGCAAATTTGCCCGCCTGCGCGAGCTGGCAGAAGTCATTGCGGCCAAGCAAGAAAAGATGCTGGTCTTCACCCAGTTCCGCGAAACAACCGCACCCCTGGCCGCATTTTTGGGCAGCATTTTTGGCCGCGAAGGCCTGGTCTTGCACGGCGGCACGCCGGTGGCCCAACGGCGCGAGTTGGTCAAACGGTTTCAAAAAGACGATGCCACGCCCTTCTTCATACTCTCCCTCAAAGCCGGGGGCTCGGGCCTGAATCTGACTGCCGCCTCGCACGTCGTTCACTTTGACCGCTGGTGGAATCCCGCCGTCGAAAACCAAGCCACAGACCGCGCTTATCGCATCGGCCAAAAGCGCAACGTGCTGGTGCACAAATTTGTCTGCCGAGGCACCATCGAAGAACGCATCAACCAAATGATCGAATCCAAACAAGCCCTGGTCAACGATGTGCTGCAAAACGACACCGAGGTGCAACTCACCGAGTTGAGCGACAAAGAGTTGCTCAATTTGGTGCAGCTCGATATTCACACCGCCATAGAGGGCTAACCGTCCACCACCCACTATTCAAAGGAGATCGCAACCATGGGTTATTTTGGCTACAAACCGTATGCCTCAGTGGCCAGCCGCCGCGCCAATGCGCTCAAGGCCGTGGTCAAGGCCAACAAAAAAGGCACCCACTACGCGCCCATCGCGCCCTACACCGGCGCCATCGCCAAAACCTTTTGGGGCAAGGCCTGGTGCAGCAATTTGGAGCAATACAGCGACTACGAGAGCCGTCTGCCGCGTGGCCGCAGCTACGTGCGCAACGGCTCGGTGATCGATCTGCAAATCAGCACCGGCAGCGTGCGGGCCTTGGTCATGGGCTCATCACTGTACGAAGTCGACATCACCATCCAAGCCCTGCCAGAGCCGCGCTGGAAAGCCGTGTGCGCGGACTGCGCCAACTCCGTCGCCTCGCTGATTGAACTGCTGCAAGGCAAGCTGTCCAAACCGGTCATGGAGCGCATTTGCGCACCCACCACCGGGCTGTTCCCCTCGCCCAAAGAACTGAAGTTTGAATGCAGTTGCCCCGATTGGGCGGGCATGTGCAAACACGTAGCCGCAGTGTTCTACGGCGTGGGCGCCAGAATGGACCAACAGCCCGAACTGCTGTTCAAGCTGCGCCATGTAAACGCCTTGGACTTGGTCGCACAGGCCAGCGTTGCCCAGCCGTCTGCCAGCAAAACCAAATCCAGCAAAGTGATGGACGCCAGCGATTTGGGCGACGTGTTTGGCTTGGATATGGATTTGGGGGTGGATACGGGGGTAGATACAGCGCCTGCCAAACCGAAAACCACTCAGGTGAAAGCGCCAGTCAAAGTGGCAGCGAAAGCGAAAACAGCGGCCAAAGCAGCGCCAAAACCAATTGCAAAGAAAACCGTCGCCAAAAAGGCTGTCAAACAGCGCGTCTAAAAATGCCGAAAGCCATCCATTGAATCCGTGAAAGCCCACGTCCCATCCAACACAATCCATTGAATCACACGGTTTTATTGATCCGGACTTGCGAAGTCTGAAATGGTTTATTCGCACCCTATCCGTCCTATTGGCCAGATCATGAAAATCTTCCACAACACCCACCACGCCCAACACGCTGGCCGTCAGGAAATGTTCCGGGGCCGCTTGGTCGATTGACATGAAGTGCCCGACCGTTTGCGCTATGTGCTGGATGAACTGCAGCGTCGCCCGGTGGGGCAGTTGATGAGCCCCGATGCAGCGCTGGATGTGCACGCCGCCATGGCCCGCGTTCATGCGCCGGACT
>NZ_JBILQU010000030.1:0-28106 GCF_044373035.1 Limnohabitans sp.
TGAATGCAAACAAAGGCAGAGCTTCATGAGCCGTGAACCGATTGCGATGAAAGGTCCTTACCGGATTGGGGTGGACATTGGTGGAACCTTCACCGATTTGGTCATGATCGATTCACAAGGTCACTTGGTCAATGAAAAGGTGCTGACAACACCGCACGACCCCTCGCAAGGGGTGTTGATCGGCGTGTCCCTGATCACGAAAAACAATGGGGTCTTGCCCGAGCAAGTGGACAACATCATTCATGGCACCACCTTGGTTGCCAATGCATTGATCGAGCGAAAAGGTGTTGTCACGGCATTGGTGACCACGCTGGGTTTTCGGGATGTGTTGCAAATTGCCCGTGAATGGCGCTACGACATCTATGATTTATTCTTGACACCGGTGGAGCCATTGGTGCCCCGATCACTGCGTTTCGAGGTCAAGGAACGGGTGGCATTTGATGGCGCCGTGATCGAGCCCTTGGACGTCGAGGCGCTAAAACCCATCGCCAAGCAAATTCGGGATGCCGGGGCTCAAGCGGTCGCCATTTGCTTTTTGCATGCCTTCAGACACGATGGGCATGAGTTGAAGGCCAAGGAAATATTGCAGGGCCTATTGCCAGGCGTGACCATTTGCATTTCCAGCGAAGTCATGCCTGAAATTGGCGAATATGAGCGGACAGCCACGGCGGTATGCAACGCTTACGTCCAGCCCTTGTTTGAAAAATACATATCGGGTTTGATCCAGGGCCTCAAAGCCATGGGCTTCCAAAAGGATTTGTACCTCATGCAATCGGACGGCGGAACGGTCCATTACACGACCGCCATGGCTTATCCGATTCGACTGGTTCAGTCAGGCCCTGCCGGGGGCGTGCAAGCCACTTCGTTGATCGGAAAAATAGCCGGTTTAAAAGATGTTCTTTGCTTTGACATGGGCGGCACGACCGCCAAAGCATGCCTGATCAATGGCTCTGAATCGCAGGTCATCAATGATTTTGAAGTGGCGCGTTTGCAGCGTTTTCGCAAAGGCAGTGGCATACCTCTGAAGGTGCCAGCGATCGACATGATTGAGATCGGCTCGGGCGGCGGCAGCATTGCCAGGGTCAATCAATTGGGCTTGATTCAGGTCGGACCCGACAGTTCCAGTGCCGTCCCCGGTCCCGCCTGTTATGGACAGGGTGGCCTCGATCCGACGGTGACAGACGCAGACCTGGTACTGGGCTATTTGGAGGCAGGCTCATTTTTGGGCGGTGACATGCAACTGGACCTGGCCGCTGCTGGCCGAGCCATCGAAACCCAGATCGCCCAAGCTTTGTCTTTGTCCTTGGTGGATGCGGCATTTGGCATTCATGAAACCGTCAATGAAGCCATGGCTCAGGCCGCCAGCATCCATGCACTGGAAAAGGGATTGAAAGCATCCCATTACGCCATGGTGCCCATTGGCGGGGCTGGACCCGTTCACGCATGTCATGTGGCCATGAAACTCGACATGCGCCACGTTCTCATTCCTCGCGGTGCTGGCGTGGCATCGGCTTTTGGGTTTCTGGCATCGCCCATGTCATTTCAGTTTGTCAAAGCTCAGATTTCAACTTTGACACTGCTCGATCCAAACAAAGTGCAAGCGCTTGTTGATGACTTGAAAAACAAGGGTCTTGCGATGATGTCCCATTCCGGCCTGACCCTGGACCAGTGCCGTGTCAAGGTCAGTGCTGCCATGCGCTATGTGGGGCAGGGATACGAGGTGGAGGTGCCCGTGGACATGGTCTCGCCCATGGCCGATCTGGTGGCCAGAATGGCGCATGGGTTTTCGACTTGCTACCAACAGTTGTACGGCCGAACCGAAAAAGACACGCCCGCCGAAGTGGTGTCTTGGCGCGTGGTGGTGCAAGGCCCATCGCCTGATTTGCTGCAAGTGGCCGATTCGCTGGATGAGGCGGCCTTGCCCCAAGCGGACGCTGCACTCAAAAGTCATCGGCCCGTCTTTTGTGTTCAGCGAAAAATTTTCGTGACGACCCCGGTTTATGCCCGCCATTTGCTGGCAGTGGGTGCTGTTTTGGAAGGCCCTGCCATCATCGAAGAGCGCGAATCGACGGTGGTTGTGCCTCACTTGGCCCGGGTGACTGTTGATGCGCATTGGAACTTGCGCATTGACCTGCCTCTTCAGTCTTCTTGAAAGTTGGTAAATGAAACGTTATTTGATGTTCATTGACGGTGAGTGGGTCCATCCCTCGTCCGGGCGTTGGCTGGATTCGGTCAACCCATACACAGGTGAAAAGTGGGCCGAAATACCTTTGGGAAACCCACAGGACGTCGATCGCGCTGTTCAGGCCGCTGAGCGAGCTATGCGTCTAGGTCCATGGTCGCGCATGACGCCTTCGCAGCGCGGTCAGACCTTGATTCGATTTGCCGACGTGTTGCTGGAGCATGCACCACGCCTGGCAGAAATTGAGGTGCGTGACAACGGAAAACTCTACGCTGAAATGAGCAATCAGTGTAAGTATTTGGTCGAGTGGTTTCGTTATTACGGGGGGCTTGCAGACAAGATACAAGGCGCAGTGCCGCCCATTGACAAACCCCATGTGCTCAATTTCACGCGCTACGAACCCATCGGTGTGACCGCCTGCATCACACCCTGGAATTCCCCATTGCTGTTGCTGGCATGGAAGGTGGCGCCTGCACTGGCCGCAGGCAATGCGGTGGTGATCAAGCCTTCTGAATACACCTCTGCATCTACGCTCGAATTTGCCGCCTTGGCTGCCCAGGCGGGATTGCCTGCTGGGTTGGTCAATGTGGTCACTGGTTTAGGGGCTGATGTGGGTGAGGCTTTGGTTACGCACCCCTTGGTGCGCAAAGTGGCTTTCACGGGCGGTGAGTCAGGCGGTCGGCGAGTCAATGTGGCCGCAGCTGCTGATTTCAAGCATGTGACCTTGGAGCTGGGCGGTAAGTCGGCCAACATCGTTTTTGAGGACGCCCGGATCGAGGACGCTCTGTCAGGGGCGATTTCGGGCATTTTTGCAGCCAGTGGACAGACCTGCATTGCAGGCTCCCGTTTGCTGGTTCACGAATCGATCCACGATGTGTTTGTTGAAAAGTTGGTGGCATTGGCCAGCACCGCGCGATTTGGCGATCCCATGTCGCCAGATACACAACTCGGTCCCATCACCACCGAGCAGCAGCACCGCAAAGTGCTCGATTACATCGAGATTGCCAAGAATGAAGGCGCTCATTGTGTGATGGGCGGAGCGGTGGCTCAGGGGCCTGAAGGTGCCAAAGGCTTCTTTGTGCAACCCACCATTTTTGTGAACGTGACACCCGAGATGCGCATTGCGCAGGAGGAGGTGTTCGGCCCCGTGCTGAGTGTCATCAAATTCAAGGACGATGACGACGCTGTGCGCATTGCCAATGGCACGCAATATGGCTTGGCTGCTGGTGTTTGGACTGAGAACTTGCGCCGAGCAGTCGATATGTCCAACAGGTTGGTGGCGGGTACCGTCTGGATCAACATCTACCGTTCGACCAGTTACACCTCACCTTTTGGTGGTTTCAAGTCTTCAGGAATGGGGCGCGAAAACGGCTTGGATGCGATTTATGACTATTTGCAAGTCAAGAGCGTTTGGATATACACCGGTGGTCCTGCCGCCAATCCCTATATCCGTCGATGAAAGGCGTTGACATGGAAAACACCATCACGACTGCCCAAGCCTTGGCAAGAGCGCTCAGTCAAGCGGGTGTCAAACGAATGTTCGGACTGCCCGGTGGCGGCTCTTCCTTGGACGTGATTGAAGCCGCAGCACGGTTGGACATCGATTTTGTGTTGACGAAGTCGGAAAATGCGGCAGTCATGATGGCGGGCGCCATGGCCGAGACCACGGGCATCCCGGGTGTGGCCATCATGACCAAAGGGCCTGGTGTGGCCAATGGTGCCAATGGCGTGGCCTACGCATCGCTGGATCGTGCGCCAGTTCTTGTGATCACCGATGGTTTCACGCCCAAGCAACTGGCCTACATCACCCACCAGGTGTTCGATCAGAAGGCCATGTTGGCCCCTGTGGTCAAAGGTTTCAGCCGACTTGAAGGGCCTGATCCTGTGGCTGAGATCGACGCCATGCTGGCGCTGGCTGCATCTGCGCCGTTTGGGCCGGTGCACATCGAGTTGACCAGTGAAGCGGCTAAACGCGTGCTGCCAGATCAGGCTGTGATCCCAAAACCATCCGACCCTGTTGCCTTTTCTTTGGAAGATCTTGCAACCGTTCAAAAACTCCTGGGTCATGCCAAAAGACCTGTTTTGATTGTCGGACTGGAGGCCCGTCAGTATGCAAAGCAAGTCAGGCAATTGGCGCAATTGCTGGGCTGCCCTGTCTTGCCGACCTACAAAGCCAAAGGGGTTGTGTCCGATGAGGACCCTCAGGTCGTGGGGGTTTTTACGGGTGGACTCCAAGAGGCGGAGTGTATTGCTCAGTCAGACCTGATGGTCTTGGTGGGATTGGATCCGGTTGAAATGATCTTGCAACCTTGGCGCTATGGCAAAGCGGTTTGTGAAATTTCCAAGGTCGAGCATCGTGTGCACTATGTCCAAGCTGAAGCCAGAGTGACGGGTTCTCTGGAGGCGATCCTGAGTCAATTGAACGCCGCACTCCATGATCACCCTTCTGGCTGGCAACCCTCTGAATGGTTAAACATCCGAACGCAAGTGCTAGAGAAGTTGGCCTACCCACCCGTGAAATTTGGTGTGGCGCCTGACAAAGTGGTGCAATTGGCTGCGCAGGCCTGTGCCCATAAAAAAATCGTGCCTCGCATGGCGGTGGATGCGGGCGCACACATGTTTTCTGCCACCGCTTTTTTCCCCAGCACCCGACCGGGCGACGTGCTGATCTCCAACGGACTGGCATCCATGGCTTTTGCATTGCCCGCCGCCATTGCCTGTGCATTGGACGATCCTTCTCAAGCCGTCATGTGTTTCACCGGTGATGGTGGCTTGATGATGTGCATGGGCGAACTGTGTACGGCTGTCGAGACACAAGCCAAGGTCGTGGTGGTTGTTTTCAATGACAGCGCACTGTCACTCATCGACATCAAGCAGCAAAGTCGGCAATTGCCGACACGGGGCGTGCGGTGGCGCAAGCATGATTTTGCGGGTGCCATGCAAGCATTGGGTGGATTGGGTTTGTCGGTTCACAATGAAGCTGAATATACGCAAGCGCTGCAAACCGCACTTGATGCGGATGGGCCTTGCCTGATCGATGTCCAGATTGATGCATCGGGGTATGCACACCAGCTCAAAGCCATGAGGGGTTAACGACATGTTGACGATTGGACCTGCTTTCGAACGCCCCTCCACAGACCTCATTGAGGCCTATCGTTACTTGCCTGTGGCCACCATCAGCGATGTTTTGGGCCCGGGCCATGTCATGCATTCATCCGTTCGCGCCTTGCGGCCCGGCATGCGTTTGCTCGGAGCCGCTTACACGCTGAAATTGCCGCCTGCAGACAATCTGGGGATGCATGTGGCGGTCAGAGAAGCCAAGGTCGGCGATGTGATCGTGGCGGAGCAATCGGGTGGCGCTTTGGGCGCTCCAGTGGGTGAAATCATGGCAATGGCCGCCATGCACAAAGGGCTTGCCGGTATTGTCCTCAACGGCGCTGTTCGTGATGCAGAAAAATTGCGCACTGAGCCATGGCCCGTTTTTGCGACTTGTATTTATGCGCAGCAGTGCCGAAAAGATGGGCCAGCCTGGCTTCAGACGACCATTGACTGTGCCGGTGTGACGGTCCATCCTGGCGATTTGATCGTGGGGGATGACGATGGTGTTGTGGTCGTTCCCTTTTCATCCGTCGCCACCGTTGCGCAAGAAGTGGTCAAGAAAATGGAAAAGGAGAGTTTGCGCATCGCTTCCATAGCGCAAGGGTTTATTTCGCCTGCATGGCTAGACGCGGCCATTGAGCGTGCAGGACTTGTTTTGTCTGTCAATCAATAAAAGGAGACCAGTATGTCAATGTCGATTTCAAAAATGGTGATGTTCATCGCATCGCTATGGGCTTTCAGCACGGCGCAGGCCCAAGCGCCAGATAAATTTCCATCGAGACAGATCACGATCATTGTGGGCTTTGCGCCAGGCGGTGGTGGTGACATTTCATCGCGATGGATCGCTGATTACCTGAAGGAGCGCTGGAAAGTGCCGGTTGTCGTTGACAACAAGCCCGGGGCTGGCGCGACGATCGCGGCAGGGATCTTGGCCAGAGCCAAGCCCGATGGCTATACCGTTGCGTTGGCGACCACCAGTCCATTCACCGTCGCGCCGTATTTTCAGACTGTGAGCTATGACGCTGCCAAGGACTTCACTTACTTGTTTCAGACCTTGGTCAGTGCACAGCCGCTGTTTGTCAAATCGGATTCACCCCACAAGACCATTGAAGAGTTGATGTCTTGGGCCAAGGCCAACCCCAACAAGTTGTTCTGGTCAACAGCGGCAACCAACGGTGGAACCCATATCTCCACACAAGCCGCATTCCGGGCTGCAGGCATACAAGCCACGTATGTGCCTTACAAAGGCGGCGCCGATGCCATGAACGGCTTGCTGGGTGGTCAGATCCAAGCGCTGGTTGCTGCCGAATTCCCTCCCCACGCAGCGGCCGGAACGATCCGACTTTTGGCCGAGAGTGGCCCAGACAAAATCCCTGAATACCCACGCGTGCCCACCTACAAAGAATTGAACTTTCCGATTTCAGTGCCCATCTTTTATGGGGTTGCTGGACCCGCAGGTATTCCTGCCGACGTGATCAAGGAGTGGAATGCCGCAGCGGCTGACATGGTCAAAACCCCTGGATTTGCAGACTTGGTCAACAAGCTCAAGGGCTCGACGGCTTATCAAGGACATGCCGAATTCACGGCATCCGTGACGGGGGTGTACCGTCAGATGGGTCGTTTGATTCCCGAACTGGGTCTCAAGAAAGATTGAACCTTATGTGGCAAGCCAATATCATTTTGCAAAATGGGCAATTGATGCCCTATGCCGAGGCCAAAGTACATCCCATGACATTGGGCATGACTTATGCGACGGCCTTGTTTGAGGGGCTTCGTGCCTATCGAAACCCGGTCACAGGTGAATTCAAGATTTTTCGCTTGGCGGAGCATCTGAAGCGATTGCAGGCCGGGATGAAGGTGATGCGGTTTGACCACGTTTTCGATCCAGAAAAAATCAAACAGGAACTGGCGGGTTTGATCCGCGCCAACGAACCCGATGACGATGTCTACATTCGTCTTTTGGTGTACATCGAAGCATTGGGTTTGATGGCCCAAACGGGGCCTGTGGGTTACACCGCAGCTGCATCCCCTCGGGAGCGGCCCAAATTCGCAGACACGGGCATGAGCTTGGGAGTGAGCTCCTGGAGCCGACTGTCTGATAATGCCAGCCCACCCCGCGTGAAGGCCACGGCCAATTATCACAACGCCCGATTGACGCAGTTGCAAGCCAAGGCCGATGGCTACGACGGCGCATTGATGTTGACGCCATCCGGCAAAGTGTCTGAAGCACCGATTGCTTGTTTTTTCATGGTGCGTGATGGCAAGCTCATCACGCCCCATATCGGCAGCAACATTTTGGAAAGCATTACAAGAGACACCGTCATCACCTTGTACCAGGAAACCACTGGACGGGCTGTTGTGGAGCGCGAGATAGACCGCAGCGAGTTGTACTTTGCGGATGAAGCGTTTTTATGTGGAACGGGTCAGGAAATCATTCCGGTCGTTCAGATCGACCGCTTGCCGGTGGGCGATGGCACGATCGGAATGCAGACCCGCAGCATGCAAAAAATCTATTTTGAAACTGTCAGGGGTTTGACGCCTGACCGTCATGGGTGGCTCACGCCGGTTTGATGGCAGAGGTTGGCGCTTGGCTGGCGGCCAATTTTAAATGGTGAATCAAATCCTCGCTGAATTTGGGCAGCATCCGCTGCTGCTGCTTAACCAGGCTGATTTGTCGTCTTGCCCAAGGATCTTCGAGGGGGATCATGCGCAAGTCGCTTGATTTCGCATGGCTCAGCGCAATGGCCCGAGGAACAATGGCAATGCCCACGCCAACAGCAGCCATCTGACAGACATTGTCGTAATTGCCGACTTGGATTCTCAAATTCACTCGCTTGCCAATGTTTTGGGCTTTGCGGTCCAGAAATGACTGAATGGAGTTGAATTGGTTGAGGCCCACAAAACGGTAATTGTCCAGAATGTCAGACAATTTCACCGAAATTTCGTTGGCAATGGCGGCGCCCGAATGACAAACGACCACCAACTCATCGGCATACAGCGGGACCACATCAATTTTGTCGGCGTCGACAGACCCGGCCACGATGCCTAAATCGGCGGCACCCTTGGCGACTGAGGAAATGATGTCGCGCGAGGGCAATTCTTCCAGATCAATGTCGATGTCGGGGTTGTCATTCAGGAAAGCCGACAGCGCCTTGGCTAAAAAAGTGTTGGTGGCTGTGCTGTTGGCTTGAAGCCTGATCCTTCCCTTGACGCCCAGGGCATAAGGCCTCAGATCGGCATGCATGACCTCCAATTGTTGCAACACAAGTTTGGCGTGATTGGCCATGGCTTCACCCGCCTGAGTCAACTGCAAACCCTTGGCTTGCCGAAGCATCAGTGGCGTTTGAAAATTTTCTTCAAGTTGCTTGATCCTCAAGCTGGCGGAAGGAACAGACAAAAAACATTTTTCGGCCGCCCGTGTCAGATTCAACTGTTCCCCGACGTGAAAAAAAAGACGCAAATCTGTCAAGTCGTAATGCATGAAATCCTTGCAGCAGTGTTCAATGAGCAGTGATGGGCATGATGCTGGTGGCAGCTTGAATGGATTCAAACAAGGCGTCCATCAACCGGGTCTTGGGTTCATTTTTTCTGGTGAGCAAAACAACATTCAACGCCGGAGCCCCTCTGCCGATGGGATAAACCCGCACGGGATAGGCCATCATCATGCGGGGGTCAATCGACGGCACCATCGACACCCCCAGTCCGGCATTGACCATGGACAACACGGCATGAACAGAAGGTAAATCCATGCTTCTTTGAGCTTGCGGCATATTTTGACCGATCCACTGTGCAGCCAATTTGCCGGTGCTGGTGCTGGCATCAAAGCGGATCCATGGGTAATCACAAAACAGTTGCTGTATCTTGGCCGTCTTGGCGGTTGGCGGCGCAATGACGACCAATTCGTTTTTGAACAGGTGCTGCCAATGCAGGCGTTGTGATCCACCTTTGACGGGTTGAACCACGATCGCAGCATCCAGTTCATTGGCTTTGACGGCCGCGATGAGTTCAACGGCGCGTCCTCTTGCGGGTTTCAATTGCAGGGCAGGGTGTTTCTTCAAAAGGTGTTGAATGACGCCGGGCAGCAAGCTAGCTTGCATGCTTTCAATGACGCCCAAGCGTATCGAGCCTTCGATTTGTATGGAATTGCGTCGGCGAAGCTGCTCAATTTGTTGCATGGGCAGTTGCATGACACTGGCCACTTCGTGTGCAAATGGCATGGGCTTGACCTGCAAACCCGAGCGATCAAAAAGAGGCTGCCCGAAAAAAACTTCCACCTGCTTCATCTGCATGCTGACCGCACTGGGTGTGAGGTTCATTTCGTCTGCGGCACGACTCAAGCTGCCTGTTCGCAGAACGGCTTCCAGCGTTTCAAAGAAAGAAAACTTCATCAGATTATTTTAAGTAGCATTCAACGAAATGTGTCTTTTATTGATGAAGAATGTTTTTAAGATGTCTTTTGCTGAAAATTTCGGCAAAGTTTTGACCCCAGGAGACCGTTCAATGCATGCTACCCCCATCCCAGTTCATCCCATGCCCAGACCTTGGTTAGCTCAGGATTTGCATCAAGACTCTTCATGGGTTCATTGGCTGAGTGCTGAGGCGATTGAAGGGTTTGAGCGTGCTTTGGCGCATGCCAAAAAAACGGGTAAAGACTGGCTGCAGATGACCTCTGATGACTTTCCGCTTTCAGGGGCAGCCAAAGAGGCCATTGATCGGGCGTTCGATGTCACGCAAAAAGATTTCGGCATGTGCTTGATCAAGGGCTTCCCTGTTCATCGTTGGTCTGTCGAAGATGCGCGCCTGGCCCATTGGGGCATTGGCTTGAATGTGGGTGTGGCCAGGACGCAGAACCAAGCCAGTCAGGTCATGAACGATGTACGGGACGAGGGGGGCAGTTACAAGGTCAAAAATGGACGGGGCTACAACACCAATGCGGGTCTGGATTTCCATGTCGACTCCTGTGACGTGGTGGCCTTGCTGTGTCTGCAAACAGCCAAAATGGGTGGAACCAGCATGGTGACCAGCTCCATCGCGGTGGTCAACGAGATCAAACGCCTGCGACCCGAATTGATTCCTGTGATGCAGCAGCCCTTTTATTACAGCTACCAGGGTGCCAACGATCCCAAACAACCGCCTTTTTACAAGTGCCCCATTTTGGGCGACGATCCTGAATTCTTCTCTTTGCGCGCCAATCGCAAAAATGTCACGGCTGCCCAGCGCGACTTTACTGAGGTGCCTCGGTTAACCGAGGAGCAGATCACGTTGCTGAATTTGCTGGACGTTTTGTTGCCCGATCCACAATTTTGTTATTCGATGCAACTGGACCGTGGTGATATGCAGCTGCTCAACAATTACGTGGTGATTCATTCCCGCACCAACTTTGAAGACCACGATGAACCGGCACTCAAGCGGCATTTGTTGCGCCTGTGGCTGAGCCTGCCGCAGGGGCAGAGATTGCCACCGCTGTGGAAAGAGTATTTTGGTGGCATTGAAGCCGGCTCAGTGCGAGGAGGTGTTCGCGGCAGCAACATCACGGACGAGTTTCTGTCCTATGAAGCCCGACAGGCCAAACGATTGGGGATGACGTTGGCGTCTTCTTGACTTGGAGTCAATCGGACTCATGGTGGCCGTGTTCATTTTGAAATTCAACCGCCGCAGGAATGCAGCCTAAGGTGGTGTTCGTTGTCCGTGCTCTTGAAATCGCATCCACCGTGGCCAACGCTGTGGCCTCGGCCGCCATCACAGTGAGCAGCATCAGATCCACCGGACAGTTTTCAGTGCCTGTGGCCAACGCAAACAAGGTGTCGCCATCGAGTGTGGTGTGCGCGGGTCGGATGCTGCGGGCCAGGCCGTCGTGGGCGCTCATGGCCAGGCGTTTGGCTTGGGCTTTGGTGAGCATGGCGTTGGTCGCGACCACACCGATCGTGGTGTTGGTGCCGGGCAGGGGACGGTTGCCGCGTTCGCCTTGTAAAAAAGCGCGTTGTGTGTCGAGCAGGTTTTGACCATCGACTGTGCGCGCACCGGCCAGTATTTGACCTGTCGCAGGGTCGATCACATCGCCCACCGCGTTGCAGGCAACCAAGGCGCCCACCACCCAAGGGCCCACGCGCACACTGGCGTTGCCAATGCCGCCTTTCATGCAGCGGTTCAGGCCAAACAGTTTGCCCACGCAGGCACCCGCGCCTGCGCCCACATTGCCTGATGCGGGTGGCGCGGTCGATGCCGCTTCGCAGGCGGCGTAACCGGCTTCAGCGTTCGGTCGTGCTGTCGGGTTGTCGCCCTCGCGCACCACGGGCAGGTCAAACAAAACGGCTGCAGGCACGATGGGCACACGCCCATAGCCGGTTTCAAAGCCAATACCCTGCTCATCGAGCCAGCGCACCACGCCCGTGGCGGCGTCCAGGCCAAAGGCGCTGCCGCCGCTGAGCAGCACCGCATGCACTTTGTCCACCAGGTTGGCAGGGTCCAGCAAATCGGTCTCGCGGGTGCCGGGGGCTGCGCCGCGCACGTCCACCGCGCCTACCGCGCCGTCAGGGGCCAGCACAACCGAGCATCCCGTGAGACGCTCGCTCAGTGTGTAATGCCCTACGCGCAGGCCGGGCACATCCACGATGCTGCCCTGGCTGCTGTTTACAATCATTTCAGATGACATGTTCTGCCTTTTTTTAATCTGGCTCACAAACCCCAAGGATAGCGCGTGCCCCTGTTCTTTTTGAGACGGCTGTTGAGCTTTGTGTTGACCTTGCTGGCCACCTCGGTCGTGGTGTTTGCAGTGCTTGAACTTTTGCCCGGCAATGCCGCGCAGGTTATTTTGGGCGAAACGGCCACGCCCGAGTCGATCGCGGCGATGGAAGAAAAATTAGGTCTGAACCAGCCCGCAGCCACCCGATACATGAGCTGGATGGGCGGTATGTTGCAGGGCCAGACGGGCCTGAGCATCTCTTACGACACCCCCACAGCGCAGCTCATGGCCGAGCGCATGCAGGTGACGCTGCCGCTGGCCGTGATGGCCATGGGGCTCACGGTGGCGCTGGCGCTGGCTTTGGGCATTTATGCCGCTTCGCAGCAAAACAAGGCGGGCGATGTGGGCGTGATGACGCTCAGCCAGCTGGGCTTGGCCTTGCCCAATTTTTGGCTCGCCATTCTTTTGATTTTGCTGTTCGCGGTGCACCTGGAGTGGGTGAGCGCGGGCGGTTTTCCGGGCTGGTCCGAAGACGATGGCGGCGGTATTTTTGAGGGCATCAAAGCCTTGCTCTTGCCCGCGATGGCTCTGGCTGCGGTGCAAACGGCCATCTTGACGCGGGTGACCCGCTCGGCCGTGCTCGACACCTTGCGCGAAGACTTTGTGCGCACCGCGCGCGCCAAGGGCCTGAGCCGCCGCCAGGTGCTGTGGGGCCATGTGCTGCGCAACGCCATGATCCCGGTGCTGACGGTGATGGGCTTGCAGTTTGGCAACCTGATCACCAGCGCCATCGTGATCGAAAACGTGTTCGTGCTGCCCGGCATTGGGCGGCTGATTTTTCAGGCCATTGCCAACCGCGACCTGATCGTGGTGCGCGATGTGGTCATGTTGCTGTCGGCGCTGGTCATCCTGATCAACTTCTGCATCGACGTGCTGTACGCGTGGATCGATCCACGACTGAAGGCGGGCCATGCTGAATAAAAACACGGTTTGGCGACGCGCCTTGCGCCACCCGAGTTTTGTGACGGGCGGGGCCATGGTCTTGCTGATGGTGCTGTGCGCCGTGCTGTCCTTGTTCTGGTCGCCCTACCCGGTGGGCGACATCGACATTCCGAACAAATTGGCCTCGCCCAGCGCCGCGCACTGGCTGGGCACCGACAGCCTGGGGCGCGACATCGGCTCTTTGCTGCTGGTGGGCAGTCAAAACTCTTTGCTGGTGGGCTTCATCGCGGTGGGCATTGGCTTGGGTGTGGGCGTGCCTTTGGGTTTGCTGGCTTCGGCGCGGCGCGGCTGGGTCGAAGAAGTCATCATGCGCGCCTCGGACTTCACCTTTGCTTTCCCAGCCTTGTTGTCGGCCATCATGTTGACTGCGATTTACGGGCCGGGTCTGGTGGTGAGCATCGTGGCCATTGGCATTTTCAACATCCCGGTGTTTGCCCGCATTTCGCGGGGCGCGGCCAACGCGGTCTGGGCGCGGGACTACACGGCGGCGGCGCGTGCTGCGGGCAAAGGCCCATTGGCCATCACCTTGGCGCATGTTTTGCCCAATATCGCCAGCGTGCTGATCGTGCAGGCCACCATCCAGTTCGCTATCGCCATCCTCGCCGAAGCGGCTTTGTCTTATTTGGGCCTGGGCACCCAGCCGCCGCAGCCCAGCTGGGGCCGCATGCTCAACGAAGCGCAGTCGCAGATGTTCCAAGCCCCCATGCTCGCGGTGTACCCGGGCGCAGCGATTGCGCTGGCGGTGCTGGGGTTGAATTTGCTGGGCGATGGTTTGCGCGATGTGCTCGACCCCCGGCTGGCCAGGCAGAGGTGAAATGACCGATCTGTCCAACACCCAGCCTTTGCTGCAAGTTGACGATTTGCGAGTAAGCCTGCCCACGGCCCGGGGCTGGACACCTGCTTTGCGCGGTGTGTCTTGGCGCATGGAGCGCGGCCAGACGGTGGGCCTGATTGGTGAGAGCGGCAGCGGCAAATCGCTCACCGCTTTGGCCCTGATGGGCTTGCTGCCCGAGCGCGCCCGCGTGAGCGGGTCCATAGCGCTGCACGGCCAACAGCTGGTGGGCCTGCCCGAGCCGCAGTTGTGCCAGCTGCGCGGTGCGCGCATGGCCATGATCTTTCAGGAGCCGATGACGGCGCTCAACCCTCTGCACCCGATCTGGAAGCAGATCGCCGAGCCCTTGCGCCTGCACCAACACATGAGCGCCAGCGACGCCAAAGCCCGTGCCCTGCAACTGCTCGAACGGGTGCAACTGCCCCGGGCGCGCGAGCGGCTCGATGCCTATCCGCACGAGCTCTCGGGCGGGCAACGCCAGCGCGTGATGATCTCGATCGCCTTGGCTTGCAACCCAGACTTGCTGATTGCCGACGAGCCGACCACCGCGCTCGATGTGACGGTGCAAAAAGAAGTGTTGGCGCTCATCAAGCAATTGGTGCGCGAAGACGGCATGGGCTTGCTCTTGATCAGCCACGACCTCGGCCTGATGCAAGATCAGGTGGACCGCGTCATGGTCATGTACGGCGGGGCTGTGGTGGAGAGTGCGGCCACGCCCGAGCTGTTTGCACACCGGGCGCATCCTTACACTCGGGGCCTGTTTGCGGCGCGGCCCCGCTTGGGGTTGGCACGCGGCACCCGCTTGACCACGATCCCCGGCAGCGTGCCCGAGTTGATGGATTTTCCGGCAGGCTGCGCGTTTGCCGACCGCTGCAGTTTGGCGGTGGACGATTGCCGCCAGACACCCCCGCAGGCGCAAAGCATGGCCAGCGATGGTGCAGGCGAAACGCCCCATGTGGTCAGTTGCCCCCGCTGGAGGCTGCCATGAATGAGACGCCTGCATCTGCGCCACTGCTGGCGGTGAAGCATTTGGGTCGGCGCTTTGCCTTGCCTCGCGCTGGATTGTTTCAACCCGCAGGCGCTTTACAGGCTTTGTCGGACGTGAGCTTCACCCTGCAGCCGGGCAAAAGTTTGGGCATCGTGGGCGAGTCCGGTTCAGGCAAATCCACCTTGGCGCGATTGGTCATGGCGCTGGACTCTCCCACCGAGGGGCAGGTCTTCTTTAAGGGCGTGGATGTCCACCAGACCCACGGCCAAGCCTTGCGCCAGCTGCGCAGCGATTTTCAGATGGTGTTCCAAGACCCTTATGGTTCTCTGGACCCTCGCCAAAAAGTGCTGGCCACCGTGACCGAGCCGATCCAGACCTTGGTGAAACCCGCGGATGGTCGATCTGAGCTGCGCGACCGGGCTGCGCAAGCGATGAGCGAAGTCGGCCTCAGAACCGCAGACCTCGACAAATACCCGCACGAGTTTTCGGGCGGACAACGCCAGCGCATTGCGATTGCCCGGGCCTTGATCACGCGCCCTGCATTGATTGTGGCCGATGAGCCAGTGAGTGCGCTCGATGTGTCGGTGCAGGCGCAGGTGCTCAATTTGATGATGGACCTGCAAGATCGGTACGGCCTGAGCTATTTGCTGGTCAGTCATGACCTTGCGGTGGTCAACTTGATGTGCGACGATGTACTGGTCTTACAGTCGGGCCGTGTGGTCGAGCAAGGCCCGGCCATGCAAATTTTTGTGCAAGCCGAGCACCCTTACACTCGTGCTTTGTTGGCTGCGGTGCCAGGTCACCGCGAAGATTTTTTTTGAAACAGGAGACAACATGAGCAAGCCATTTCCTTTGAGCCGCCGCGCCGTGGGCGTTTGTTCGGTGGCCCTGCTGGCCGCCAGCATCGCATGGGCCCCTTTGCAGGCGCAAGCCCAGTCGCGCAAAGACACGGTCATCTTGGGCATGATCCTGGAGCCCACCAGCCTGGACCCGACCATGGCTCCGGCTGCCGCGATTGGCGAAGTGGTGCACTACAACATCCTCGAAGGCCTGACCAAAATCAACGTCGATGGCTCCATTACCCCTTTGCTGGCCGAGAGCTGGAAAATGGACGCCGACGGCAAGGCCTACACCTTCAAGCTGCGCAAGGGCGTGAAGTATTCTGATGGCACAACTTTCGACTCGGCCGCTGTCAAGTTCAGTTTTGACCGCGCCAAAGACGCCAAGAGCACCAACAAAGCCAAAGGTGCGGTGTTCAACAACATCAGCCACATCTCTACGCCGGATGCGCACACCGTGGTGCTGGTATTGAACAAGCCCGATGGCAACTTCTTGTTCCGCATGGGTGAAAACACAGCGGTCATCTTGCACCCCGACAGCGCGGCCAATGCCGCCACCAAGCCCGTGGGCACCGGCCCCTACAAACTCGACAGCTGGGCCAAGGGCACGGCGGTGACTTTGTCCAAGTGGGATGGCTTTCGCGCTGCCAACGCCATCAAGGTCAAGAAGGTCACTTTCCGGTTCATCAACGATTCGGCCGCCCAAGTAGCCGCTTTGCTCGCTGGCGACATCGACGGCATGCCGCGCTTTCAGTCGCCACAAAGCCTGCAACAGTTCCAAAAAGACAAGCGCTTTGTGGTCGAGCTGGGCAGCACGGCCGGCAAAGGCATCATGACCATCAACAACCGCAAAAAACCGTTTGACGATGTGCGTGTGCGCCGTGCCCTGTCGCATGCGATCGACAAGAAAGCGTTCATCGACGGCGTGTTTGAAGGCCTGGCCAAACCCATTGGCAGCCACATGGCGCCCACCGATGCCGGTTATGTTGACCTGACGGGCGTGTACGCCTACGACCCCGAGAAAGCCAAAGCGCTTCTCAAGGAAGCCGGTGTGCAAACGCCGTTGAACGTGACCTTGACCCTGCCCCCACCGCCTTATGCCCGCAAGGGCGGCGAGATCCTCGCAGCCCAACTGGCCAAGGTGGGCATCATTGCCAAGATTGAAAACGTGGAATGGGCGCAGTGGCTGGGCGGCACCTTCAAGGGCAACTTTGACCTGACGGTGATCAACCACGTCGAGCCCTTGGATTACATGAACTATGCGGACGCTGCCTATTATTGGGGTTATGACAGCAAGGGCTTCCGTGATCTGGCCGCCAAACATGCGGCCGCCACTCAGGCCAAAGAGCGCACGCAACTGTTTGGCGACATGCAGCGCATGATTGCCAAAGATGCGGTCAACGTATTCTTGTTCAACGCCACCAACACGGCGGTGTACCGCAAAGGACTCAAAGGCCTGTGGTCCAGCTCGCCAGTTTTTGCCAACGACATGTCGGCTGTGTCTTGGCAATAAATTGAAGGACAGCCCAAAAGTGGCCTGAAAAGCTTGCTATAATTCCGTGCACAATGCGGCTGTAGCTCAGTTGGATAGAGTACTTGGCTACGAACCAAGGGGTCGTGGGTTCAATTCCTGCCAGCCGCACCAAAAATCAGAAAGCCCACAACGAAAGTTGTGGGCTTTTTCTTTTTCCTTCGCCACATCAAGCATTACCCAAGCGGTTGTTTCGCAGGCAGCGATCGTTTTTGCCCTTGAACACCAAGACATGAGCAAAGCCTTTACCAAAGAGACCGACGGCGACGATGACGAGGAGCTGGGCTTACCGGCTTTGCCTTCGGGTGCGCGAAATTACATCACGCCTGCGGGCTATGCCCGATTGAGGGCTGAGTTGTTTACCTTGATGGATGACGAACGCCCCAAGGTGGTCGAGATCGTGCATTGGGCCGCCAGCAATGGCGACCGCTCGGAAAACGGCGATTACCTGTATGGCAAAAAGCGCTTGCGTGAAATCGATCGGCGCATCCGTTTTCTGACCCAGCGTCTGGAGATCGCCGAAGTGGTCGACCCGGTGGTGCACCATGGCAGCGACCAGGTGTTCTTTGGCGCCACGGTCACTTATGCCGAGGACTCGGGCACAGAACGCACGATAACGATTTTGGGCATTGACGAAGCCGATAGTTTGAAAGGCCAGGTCAGCTGGGTCTCGCCCATTGCACGCACTTTGCTCAAGTCACGTGAAGGCGATGAACTCAAGTTGCTCACCCCTGCAGGCGTGATCGATATTCAGGTGTTGCAGGTGAGTTATCCAACGGCGCCTGGAGCGACCGTGTAGCCCCGTGAACTCAGCCTGAACAAGATCAGGCCTGTCCTGGGTTCTTGTTGGTTAGTCGCTCAGCCTTGATGACCGAGGGGGTGCGATTGAGGTGTCGCAGAACCTGATCCAAGTGCGCCACATCTCGAACAGCCACCACGAACTTCAATTCGGCCGTGTCCTGGGGCGTCTCTTGTCCCATGTCCACGTGCACGATGTCGGTTTCGCCGCTGGCCAGAGCGCCGGCCACGCGGGCCAGCACGCCTTTGCCATTGACCACGGTGACGGTGATGGCGGTCTCAAAGCTGCGGCTCAATTCGTCCGACCACTCCACGCCGATGAAGCGTTCGCTGTCCTTGTGCTCCAGTTTGCGTGCGATGGCGCAATCTCGGGTGTGCACGACCAGGCCTTCGCCACGGCCCAAGTAGCCCACGATGTCGTCACCGGGCAGGGGGCGGCAGCAACGTGAATAGACCACCGAGGCGTTTTCGCTGCCATCCAGGGTAATCGCGCCTTGTGAGATGGACTCGTGCGCTGTGAAGCGTTCACGGGTCATCAGCAGTGGATCGGGTTTTTGGCCCAACTCGGACAAGAGCGCCGTCAGGCGCTTGGCCACGATGGTGGCGATGCGTTTACCCAGGCCAATGTCCATCAGCAAATCGGGCTGGTTGCGGTTGCCCGTGAAGCGAAGCAGTTTTTCCCACAGCGCGTGGTGCGCTTCGTCGTTGGCCGGCAGCTGGTGGATGCCTTCGGCACGCAAAGCCTGAGCCAGCAGTTTTTCACCCAGCCCCACCGACTCGGTTTGAGCCATGGTCTTGAGGTGGTGGCGGATCTTGGAGCGTGCGCGTCCGGTGCGCACAAAGCCCAGCCAAGCCGGATTCGGGGCCGACACGGGCGCTGTGATCACCTCGACCACGTCGCCGTTTTTGAGTTCGGTGCGCAGCGGCACCTGGTCGCCATTGATGCGGGCGGCCATGGCGTGGTCGCCCACCCGGCTGTGGATGGCGTAGGCAAAGTCCACCACCGTGGCGCCGCGTGGCAAGGCCATGATCTGGCTCTTGGGGGTGAACACATAAACAGCATCGGGGAACAAGTCGACCTTGACGTGGTCCCAAAACTCGGCCGCATCGCGTGTTTCGGTCTGGATGTCCAAAAGCGATTGCAGCCATTGCGTGCCCAAACGCTCGGATTGGGCGCTGGCCGACTCGTGCTCTTTGTACAGCCAGTGCGCGGCCACCCCCGATTCGGCCACCAGGTGCATGGGCTCGGTCCGCATCTGAAACTCGACGTTCACGCCGGACGGCCCGACCAAGGTGGTGTGCAGCGACTGGTAGCCGTTGACCTTGGCAATGGCGATGTGGTCCTTGAATTTGCCAGGCAAGGGTTTGTAAATCTGGTGCAACAAGCCCAAAGCGGTGTAACAGTCGATGACCGAAGGCACGATGACCCGGAGGCCATAAATGTCGGTGACTTGGGCAAAGCTCAGGTGTTTTTCGTCCATCTTTTTGTAGATGGAGTAGATCGTTTTTTCTCGGCCGCTGATGCGCGCATCCATGTGGGCCTGTGCAAACACGGCTGCCACATCAGACTGTACTTTCCGGATCAGGTCGCGGCGGCGGTTGCGTGCGCGTGTCACGGCTTTGGAGAGCACGGCATAGCGCCAGGGCAGCAGGTGTTTGAACGACAGGTCTTGCAGTTCGCGGTAGATCTGGTTCAGGCCCAGCCGGTGCGCAATGGGGGCGTAAATCTCAAGCGTTTCGGAAGCGATGCGGCCCCACTTGCTGCGCGGCATGTCGGACATGGTGCGCATGTTGTGGGTGCGGTCGGCCAGCTTGATCAGAATGACGCGAACATCACGGGCCATGGCCAGCAGCATCTTGCGAAAGGATTCGGCCTGGTTCTCTTCAAGGGTGTTGAACTCGAGCTTGTCCAGCTTGGTCAGGCCATCGACCAACTCGGCCACGGGCGAGCCAAAACGCTCAATCAACTCGATCTTGGTGACGCCGCAATCTTCCATGGCATCGTGCAGCAGTGCTGCTGCCAGTGCCTGGGCGTCGAGTTTCCACTCAGTACACAGGCCGGCCACCGCGATCGGGTGGGTGATGTAGGGCTCGCCGCTTTTGCGCATCTGGCCCAGGTGGGCTTCGTCGGCATATTTGTAAGCCCGCCGCACCATCTCGGTGTCGGCTTCGCTCAGGTAGCCCAGTTGCGCCTCCAGCACAGCAAAGCTGGCGGCGGCCGCATTGGCAGCCGCCGGGTCCGGCGCTTTGGGGCGACTGGAGCCTGCTTTGGGAGTTTTCGGGAGGACGGCGCTCATGGCATCAATGTAACGTAAGCTTTGGCGGGCTTGAAAAAATCCAAAAAAAAGCCCCATCACTGGGGCGTTTTGTGGTGAGGTTGGGCATCTGGTTCGGGCCAGACCCTCTCAGCGGTTGAAAATTCAAGTCACGCGTTTGAGCATTTCGATGCCGACTTTGCCTGCTGCAATTTCACGCAGCGCGGTCACGCCAGGCTTGTTTTTGCTTTCAATGCGCGGGGTGTGACCCTGGCTCAACATGCGGGCGCGGTAGGTGGCGGCCAAAACCAGCTGAAAGCGGTTGGGGATCTTGTCCAGGCAATCTTCAACAGTGATGCGGGCCATGAGGTTTCCTTGAAAATGTCTGTGCGGGGAGTCAAGCCATCTTGAGGGCTTGAAAGGTGTCAGGCCGAGCGCGGCGTTGAACGTGGTACTTGAGACGCTGTGCATGAACCACCGCTTTGAGGTCAAACAGGGCGCGGTCAAATACTTCGTTGATTATAACGAAGTCAAACTCCTTGGCCTGCGCCATCTCCACTGCGGCGTTTTGCAGGCGCAGCTCGATGATCTCGGGGGTGTCCTCGCCCCGGCGCTCCAAGCGCGAGCGCAACTCTTCCCAGCTGGGCGGCAAGATGAAAATCAGCACCGCGTTGGCGTACATCTTTTGGATCTGCAGGGCACCCTGGTAATCGATCTCCAAGATCACGTCTGTACCTTGCGCCATGCGTTCCTCGATCATCTTTTTCGAGGTCCCGTAGCGCTGGCCGTGTACATGGGCCCATTCGACAAAGGCGTCGCCCAGCACCATGGCGTCAAACTCTTGTGCCGAAGCAAAAAAGTACTCGCGCCCATGTTTTTCCTGGCCCCGTGGGGCGCGGGTGGTGTGTGAGACGGTGGGGTGTACGCGCGAATCCAGCTCCATCAAGGCCTTGACCAGGCTGGATTTGCCAGCCCCGCTGGGGGCGGCCACGACAAACAGGTTTCCGGGGTAATCCATAGGGAAGCTCTTTATTCGATGTTCTGGACTTGTTCGCGCATTTGCTCGATCAGCACCTTCATGTCGACCGAGATGCGCGTCATCTCCAGCACGGCCGATTTGGAGCCCAAGGTGTTGGCCTCGCGGTGCAGCTCCTGAATCAAGAAGTCCAGGCGTTTGCCAATGTCACCGCCCTTGGTGAGCAGGCGGCTGAGTTCGTCCAGGTGTGAGCGCAAGCGGGTCAGCTCCTCGGCCACGTCGATGCGGATGGCAAAAGCGGTGGCTTCGGTGAGGGCCCGGTCTTGCGCGGCTTCGGGTAGGTGGCTGCCATCGGCCAGAGCCATCGCGTCTTTCCAGCGCTCCAAAAAACGCTGGCGCTGTTGTTCCACCAATTGGGGCACCAGGGGCACGGCCAGTTCGGCCAGGCTGCGCAGCAGTGCAATGTGGCCTTGCAGCATCGTGGTCAGGCGCGCACCCTCTCGGGCGCGGGCTTCGCGCAGGGCGTCCACCACTTGGGTGGCCAGTTGCATCCAGGCGGCTTCGTCAGGGGCGGCTTGGCCCGAACTGCCAGCGCTCATGCGCAGCACATCGGCCACGCTCAGGCCACGGGCACTGGGCAACCAATCTTGAATTTTTTCTTGCAAGGCCGCGATTTTTTGCAGGGTTTGGTGGTTGGGTGCTTGCAGGGTGGCACCATCTCCGGCGTCTTGGCTGGCGCGCACTTCGACTTTGCCGCGTTTGATCTGGCGCGTGATCAGCTCGCGCAGGCCGGGTTCGAGCTGGCGCAGTTCTTCGGGCAAGCGAAAACTCAGGTCGAGGAAGCGGCTGTTGACCGAGCGGATTTCAAGCCCCAGGCGAGCGGTGGAGGCCGCGCTGGCGGGGGCTTCGCCGTCTGCGGGCAGCGGGCTGTGCTGTACGCTGGCGTAGCCGGTCATACTGTAAACTGACATTGAACTGGTTCCTTCGCGCCGCAGGCCGAACACCGGCTTGGGGCAATTGCCTGAACCCAAGCCCTTGAAGGGCTTGGCAAAGCATGAAACACGGCATTATCGCAAACTCGCCCATGCCTCTTGCCGAGGCCAGCATCACACCACTCGCAAAAGACTCACCCATGACATCCACCTCTGTTCGTTCCGGCCGCGCTGCCGACGCTTTGCGCGCTGTGCGCATCACCCGCGGCTACACCATCCACGCCGAAGGCTCGGTCATGATCGAGTTTGGCCAGACCCGCGTGCTGTGCACCGCTTCGGTCGAAGAAAAAGTGCCGGGCCACAAAAAGGGCAGCGGCGAAGGCTGGGTCACGGCCGAATACGGCATGCTGCCCCGCGCCACCCACACCCGGGGCGACCGCGAAGCCGCACGCGGCAAGCAAAGCGGCCGCACGCAAGAGATCCAGCGTCTGATTGGCCGATCGTTGCGGGCCGTGTTTGACCTGAAAAAGCTGGGCGAACGCACCATCCACCTGGACTGCGACGTGCTGCAGGCCGATGGCGGCACCCGCACGGCCAGCATCACGGGCGCTTTTGTGGCGGCGCAAGACGCCGTGAACTGGTTGATCGCGACCGGCAAACTGACCGAATCCCCCATCCTGGACTGCGTGGCGGCCATCTCAGTGGGCCTGAAAAGCGGCAGCGCTTTGCTGGACCTGGACTATCCCGAAGACTCGGCCTGCGACACCGACATGAACGTGGTCATGACCGGCGCGGGCAACTTTGTGGAAGTGCAGGGCACGGCCGAAGGCGCGGCTTTTACCCGCGTTGAGATGGACCGCATGCTGGCGCTGGCCGAAAAAGGCATTGCGCAGCTGGTGCAGTTGCAAAAGCAGGCGCACGACCAGCCTCAGACCCTGACTTTCAGCGCCTGAACCACTGGGGATGGCGCACATGAAAATCGTTCTCGCCTCCAACAACGCGGGCAAACTGGCCGAGCTGCAAACCCTGTTGGCGCCGCTCCACATGACGCTGGTGCGCCAGTCCGAGCTGAACATTCCTGAGGCCGCAGAGCCATTCAAGACATTCGTTGAAAACGCCCTGGCCAAAGCCCGCCACGCCGCGCAGCTGAGCGGCATGCCCGCGCTGGCCGATGACGCGGGCCTGTGTGTCGATGCTTTTGGTGGCCAGCCCGGCGTGGACACCGCCTACTACGCCACCCGCTTTGGCTACCCCAAAGGCGATGACACCAACGTCACCGCTTTGCTGGAGCAAATGCAGGGCATCCAAGTTGCTGAAAAGCGTCGCGCCGCCATGGTCAGCACCCTGGTGGCCGTGCGCAGCGCTGACGACCCGGAGCCTTTGATTGCCGTGGGCCGGGTGGTGGTGCAGATCACGCCCGAACGCCGGGGCAGCAATGGTTTTGGCTTTGACCCTGTGATGTACTTGCCCGAATTTGGCAAGACCTTTGCCGAGTTGCCCCCCGAGGTGAAAAACGCCCACAGCCACCGGGGCCGCGCTGCGCAAGCCATGCTGACGTTGATGCGTGAACGCTGGTTGGACAGCGCTGCACCATGAACCAAATGATGGACCCTGTGCACGCCATGCGCCCCGGCGTGCTGCAACTGAACGCCTTGCCGCCGCTTGCTCTGTACGTGCACCTGCCTTGGTGCATCAAGAAGTGCCCGTATTGCGACTTCAACTCGCACGAGTTCCGTGAGGGTGCAGATCCGGTGTCGACACAAGATGCCTACATCCACGCGCTGTTGGCCGACCTGGAAGCGAGCTTGCCGCTGATTTGGGGTCGCAGCATCCAGACGGTGTTTTTGGGCGGCGGCACGCCCAGCTTGTTTTCGCCAGAGGCGATTGACCGTTTGATTTCGGGCATCCGCGCCCGTGTGCGTTTGGCACCTGACGCCGAAATCACCATGGAAGCCAACCCCGGCACCTTTGAGAAGGACCGTTTCAAGGCGTTTCACCAAGCCGGCATCACCCGCTTGTCGATTGGCGTGCAGAGTTTTGACAATGCGCATCTCAAAGCCCTGGGCCGTGTACACGACCGGGACCAAGCGCTGGCCGCTGTGACCGAAGCCGCGCAGGTGTTTGACACCTTTAACCTCGACCTGATGTACGCCTTGCCGGGCCAGACGATCGATGGCCTCACGCAAGACATTCAGACCGCTTTGGCTTTTGCGCCGCCGCACATCTCGATCTACCACCTGACCATCGAGCCCAACACGGTGTTCGCCAAGTTTCCACCCGTCTTGCCCGAGGACGATCTGGCCTACGAAATGATGGACCGCATCACCGAGTTGACGGCCTTGGCGGGCTTGGATCGTTACGAAGTGTCGGCCTATGCCAAGCCGGGCCATCAGTGTGCCCACAACCTGAACTATTGGCAGTTTGGTGATTACCTCGGCATTGGCGCCGGGGCGCACAGCAAGCTCAGTTTTGCCCACCGGGTGCTGCGGCAAGTGCGTTACCGCGAGCCCGCGCTTTACATGCAGCAGGCCATGAAAGGAGAGCCCGTCACGCAAAGCACCGAAGTGTCACGCTTGGATTTGCCCTTTGAGTTCATGCTCAACGCCTTGCGTTTGCGTGGTGGATTTGATTTGGCCGACTTTGTGGACCGCACGGGGCTGGCCATGACCAGCATCCAAAAAGGGTTGACCGAGGCCGAAAAACTGGGCTTGATCGGGCGTGATCTGCACCGGGTCTGGCCGACCGACAGGGGTTTTGATTTCTTGAGTGATTTGCAGGCGCTGTTTTTGGCCGACAGCGCAAGTGCAAAGGCTCAGTGAGTCTGTTGTGATTTTTGCTGGCTAACCCGGTCGAGCACAAACTTGAAGCCGTAAAGCATCATCAAGGCCCCCAGTGCATTACCCACAAACATGGGCCAGATGTCCACCCAGATGTTCATGTGCGGCCGCTCCAGCAGCAGCCACACCAGTTGGTGCGCCACCGCGCTGGCAGCTGCAAAAATCAAGGTCATGTTCAGCAGCTGGAGCACATTCAGCGATTGCAAATGCGGGCTCAACCATTGGCGGTATGTCAGGTATTTCAAAACAAGCCAAGGTGTCAAGCCCCCCACCACACCGTTCAAAAATGCCAGTGTGGCACCGTCTTGTGTGAAAAGATCACGGTCGATGAACCAACTGCCTAGCATTAGGCCCAAGGCACCCGGCAAGCCCAACACCAGCACCAAGATCACCCTAAAGCCAGCAGGCAAAAACACCCAGCTGATGCCTTCGCTGTATTCAAAAATGGAAAAAGCCCAGTCATTGAGCTGGAAGAAACCCACAAACAAAACAGCGCTGGCGAGGGTCAGCGCTGTGGATTCAAAGGCATGTCTGACCCAGTTGATCATGCGAGCGAGTTTTGGTGGGCTTGATGCATCGAGCGGCCCAGGTGCTGGAAGTAATCCAGGGTGCGCTGGGTGGGAATCAGGAATTTGGCGCGTCGGTCGCCTTCTTGGTTCAGTGTGCTGAGCAAATCTTTTTCGCGCAGGCGCGTGATGCGCTTGTGCAAAGTGGCGGGAGAACCCAGATCTGCCAGGCCGATGGCTTCGCGCACCGTCATGGGCTGGTTTTCGTACCAACGCAGCACCACCGATTGCAGCAAAGCCGATTCGTTGGCATCTATGGCTTGGCCGTCTGGCAAGGCTTGGACCACCTTGGCCAATTGGAGAAATTGCAGGTAAGCAGAAGCAAAAGGACTTTGATTATTTTCCATTTTATTGATCTTATCGAATTTTTCATGAAATTTGCATCCTCAACACATTTTGAGGTTTATCGCCAACCAGCGCTCACTGAGCGCTTATTTTTCGCTCCCGAATGATGCGACCCCAAGTGGTGGTTTCTTTGGCCATGTAACGGGCCAGATCGTCACGCGATCCAGGCATGGGCACCAGGCCGTGCTTGTTCAACTGTTCCACCACATCGGGCGCTGACAACACCTTGACCAATTCGACATTCCAGCGGTCCAGCACCGGGGCGGGCACTTTGGAGGAGGCGACAAAAGCATACCAGTTGGTGGCACTGAAACCTGGATAGCCGGACTCGGCAATGGTGGGGATCTGGGGCAAGCCCCCCAGGCGCTGCGTGCCGGTGCTGGCCAGAGGAATCACTTTGCCTGCCTCGATGTGAGGCGCTGCCGTGGCAAAAGTAGCATACCAAGCGGCCACGCGGCCGCCCAGCAGGTCTTGCAGCGCGGCGGCCCCCCCTTTGTAGGGCACATGCAGTGTGTCGATTTTGGCCATGTCGTTGAGCAACTCGCCTGCCAGGTGCGAGGCAGAACCTGGGCCGGTGGAGGCGAAATCGAGCTTGCCCGGGTCTTTTTTGGCGGCGGCGATGAATTCAGCAAAGGTCTTGATGCCCGTGCCAGGATGCACCACCAGCACGTTCGGAAAGTTCACTGCCATGGTCAGTGGGGCCAGGTCTTTCACCGGGTCGTAGGGCAGCTTCATCATGTTGGGCGCAATGCTCAGCGGGCCGACCGAGCCGAACAGCAGCACGCTGCCGTCCGCGGGGCCGGTTGCGGTGTATTGGTGGGCAATGTTGCCGCCAGCACCGGCTTTGTTTTCAACCGTGACGGCGACCCCCAAGTTCTCGCCCAGTTTTTTGGCAATGATGCGGGCACCCGTGTCGGCCGCCCCGCCGGGCACAAAGCCCACGACCATGCTGATGGTTTTTTTGGGTGGAAAGTCCTGCCCCAAGGCTTGGCCTGTGGTGAAAACCGAAGCAGCCCCGAGCGCAAGCCCCAGCAAGACTTGGCGGCGATGGGTGCGAGACACGGTGAAGTTGTTCGACATGGTGTTGACTTGAGGAAAATGGAAAAACCAAGGCTAGCACTTTTGTTGAGGCTGGACAGTCATCTGTGGTAACGCAACAGCCGCCCCCTGCATGACAGGCATCAGGGGGCGAAATGGTTAAGCTTGGTTAATTTTCAGGAGACGGACATGACACACAAAATTGCCATCATCGGTCTGGGCATCATGGGCCGCCGCATGCTGGAAAACGCCTTGCAGCATCCCGCCTTTGAGGTGTGCGGCGTTTGGGACCCTTCGGCCGCATCGGTGGCCAAAACGCAGGAGATGGCCCCAAGTGTGCACGTCGCAGCCCACGCGCAGGCCGCCATGGCTGGGGCGGATGTGGTGTACCTGGCCTGCCCGCCAGGCCCACGCAAAACCTACGCCTTGCAGGCCGCAGCAGCCGGGCAGGGCGTGTTCATGGAAAAACCCCTGGGCACCGACAACGCGCAAAGCCGTGATCTGGTGGCCCAACTGCGCCAAGCGCGTTTGCCCGGCGTGGTCAACTTCACCCAAGCCGCGTCGCGTGGCTTTGAAGAATTAAATCGCGCCATCGCTGCGGGTGAAACGGGTGAGCTGCTCGGCATCGACATTGTGGTGAACTACCCCGCCTGGCCCCGCGCTTGGCAAAAAGACGCCGATTGGCTGCGTCTGCGCGATGAAGGTGGCTACACCCGTGAAGTGATTTCGCATTTCTTGTTTTTGGCCGGACGGTTTTTGGGGCCGCTGACCTTGCAGCATGCGTCTCCCCGTTACCCGCAAGACCCCACCTTGTGCGAGCTGGACATGCTGGCTCGCTTGACCACGTCCGATGGGAAGCCCGTCACGGTCATGGCCACCACCGGCGGTCAACAGCCCGACCGTCAAGAAGTCACGGTGCGCGGCAGCCGCATGAACCACCAGTTCCGGGAGTTTTTCCAACTCTGGCGTTCCGACGGCGGTCCTTGGGTGGAGGCCGTGGACTGGCGTACCGAAGACCCGCGCTTCAGCGCATTGCAGCGGCAACTGAGCGAAGTGGACTTGTGGTTGCGCGGCAAGCCCCACAAACTGGCCACGGCTGAAGAGGCGTTGGCGGTGCAGGAGTTGGTGGAGGCGATGTTGGTGGGCAAGCCCTGAGGTGTGCCAAAAATGCAAAACGCCCCGAGAGGGGCGTTTTGCGTGGTAG
>NZ_JBILQU010000127.1:0-6613 GCF_044373035.1 Limnohabitans sp.
TGCAGGCCTTCGGCCAAGAACTTTTTGCTGCTTTGGATGTCGGGGTCGGTGGTGTAGCTGACGACCACGCCAGGCGCTTCAAAGCCGGGTGCCGCCACACTGGGGAAACCGCGCTCGGCCAGCAACTGGCGCACGGCACGGCCCAATGCCATTTGTTCTTCGCGCACTTTGGCAAAGCCATAGGCATCGGTTTCCACCATCGCATCGCGCAGGCGCAGCAGCGCATCGGTGGGCAAGGTGGTGTGGTACATGTGGCCACCGCCCTCGTAGGTTTCCATCACTTGCAGCCACTTTTTCAGGTCCATGGCGAAGGTGGTGCTGGTGGTGCCGTCAATCGCCTGGCGGGCGCGTTCGCTCAGCATGACCATGGCGCAGCAGGGCGAGCTGCTCCAGCCTTTTTGCGGGGCGCTGATCAACACATCCACCCCCGTGGCTTTCATGTCCACCCACATGGCGCCCGAGGCGATGCAGTCCAGCACCAACAGGCCGCCCACCGCGTGCACCGCATCGGACACGGCTTTGAGGTAGCCGTCGGGCAGGATCATGCCGGCCGAAGTTTCGACGTGTGGGGCAAACACCAGTGCAGGTTTTTCTGAGGCAATGGCGGCTTTGACTTGCTCGATTGGGGCAGGGGTCCAGGCGGCTTGTGAGCCTTCTGCGATTCGGCGGGCCTTGAACACACTGTGGCTTTTCGGGATCTGGCCCATGTCAAAGATTTGCGTCCAGCGGTAGCTGAACCAGCCATTGCGAATCACCATGACGTGCTGGTTGGTGGCAAATTGCCGGGCGACAGACTCCATGCCAAAGGTGCCGCTGCCGGGCACCAGGGCGACCGAGTGTGCACCGTAGACGGTTTTGAGCATGCGCGAGATATCGGTCATCACGCCGCCAAATCGCTTGGACATGTGGTTCAGGGCGCGGTCGGTGTAGACCACCGAAAATTCGAGCAGGCCGTCTGGGTCAATGTGGGGCAGCAATCCGGGCATGGGAGTCTCCTTTTTTCAATCAGGGCAGACAGCTTAACAAAGTTCAACGCCCGCGACGCACGCGCAGGATTTCGTCCAGGATCAGCAGGGCCGCGCCCACGCTGATGCCAGCATCGGCCACGTTGAAGGCTGGAAAGTGCCAGGTGCCCCAGTAAAAGTCCAGAAAGTCGACCACGTAGCCGTGCAGCAGGCGGTCGATGACGTTGCCAATCGCGCCGCCCAAAATCAGCGAGACGGCCAGGCTGAACAGTTTTTGGCCTGCGTGTGAACGCAGCATCCAGACCATGAAGATGGCCGCGGCCACGCCGATGCTGGTGAAAAACCAGCGCTGCCAGCCGCCCGCACCCGCCAGGAAGGAGAAGGCCGCGCCGTGGTTGTGCACCCGCACCAAATTGAAAAACGAGGTGATGGGCGTGCTGTCGCCCAATTGAAAAGCGCCCAGCACCAACACCTTGGTGAACTGGTCGATCAGCAGCACCAAGAGGGCAATGCCCAGCCAGACCCACAGGCTGGGGCGGTTGCTGTTTTTGAATTTGTTGGCCATGCTTGTGCGTCCTGTGGGTGCGGAGGCGTCAGGCCACTTGGCGGGTTTCGCCAGCGCCATGCAAATTGCTCACGCAGCGCCCGCAAATCGTGGGGTGGTTGGCGTTGTGGCCCACGTCGTCGGCGTAGTGCCAGCAGCGCTCGCATTTGGTGGCTTGGCTGACCGCCACTTGCACCGCAAGGCTGTCGCCCGCTTGCAAAGTCACTTTGGAGGTGATGAACACGAACTTGATGTCTGTGCCCAAACTGGCCAGTAGGGCTTGGTCAGCCGCAGGCGCGGTCAAAGTGATTTCGGCTTGCAGCGACGCGCCCACTTGACCATCTGCACGCAGGTTTTCGATGTCTTTGTTCACCAGATCGCGGATCTCGCGGATGCGCGCCCATTTGGCCAGCAGCGTTGCATCGGCCGAGCCGAAGTCGCTGAAGGTTTCCAGGAAGATGGACTCCGAGGTGCCGAAAGTGCCCCAAGCTTCTTCGGCCGTGAACGACAGGAAAGGCGCCATCCAGCGCAGCATGCCGTGGGTGATGCGGTAGAGCGCGGTTTGTGCGCTGCGGCGCGCCAGCGACTTGGGGGCGGTGGTGTACAGGCGGTCTTTCAGCACGTCCAGATAAAACGCGCCCAGGTCTTCCGAGCAATAAATTTGCAGCTTGGAGACCACGGGGTGGAATTCGTACATGTCGAAGTGGGCGCGGATGTCGGCTTGCAACTGCGCGGCGCGGGCCAGCGCAAAGCGGTCGATCTCCAGCAATTGGTCATCAGCCACGGCATCCTGCGCCGGGTCAAAGTCGCTCACGTTGGCCATCAAGAAGCGCAGCGTGTTGCGGATGCGGCGGTAGCTGTCCACCACGCGGGCCAGGATTTTTTCGTCAATATTGAGGTCGCCCGAGTAGTCGGTGCTGGCCACCCACAGGCGCACGATTTCTGCACCCATTTTGGAAGTGATGGTTTGCGGGTCCACCGTGTTGCCCAGCGACTTGCTCATCTTGCGTCCTTGGCCGTCGGTGGCAAAGCCGTGGGTCAGCAGGCCCCGGTAAGGTGCACGGTCGTACAGCGCGCAGCCCAGCAGCAGTGAGCTGTGGAACCAGCCGCGGTGCTGGTCGTGGCCTTCCAAATACAGGTCGGCTTCAGGGCCTTCGGTGTGGAAGGGCGGCACGCCGTAAGCGTCTTTGTGGCTGCCGCGCAGCACATGCTGGAAGGTGGAGCCCGAGTCGAACCAGACTTCCAGAATGTCGGTGCTCTTGGTGTAGTGCGGCGCGTCCTGTGCACCCAAAATTTCTTCCACCGTCACGCGGCTCCAAGCTTCGATGCCGCCTTTTTCGACGATGTCAGCGGCTTGGTCCAGGATGGCCATGGTGTTGGGGTGCAGTTCGCCCGAGTCCTTGTGCAGAAAGAACGGCACGGGCACGCCCCAGGAGCGCTGGCGCGAGATGCACCAGTCGGGGCGGTTGGCGATCATGTCGCGCAGGCGGGTCTTGCCGTTCTCGGGGTAGAACTGCGTTTGCTCGATCGCGTCGAGTGCCAGCTGGCGAAGGGTCTTGGGCGCTTTGTCTTGGGTGAACACGCCCTCGCCCTCGTCCATGCGCACAAACCATTGGGCGGCAGCGCGGTAGATGACGGGCGTTTTGTGGCGCCAGCAGTGGGGGTAGCTGTGGGTGATTTCCACCGTGGCCATCAGGCGGTCACTTTGGCCCAGCACCTCGATCACGCGGGCACAGGCTTTCCAGATGTGCTGGCCGCCAAAGAAAGGCAGCTCTTCGGCGTACACGCCATTGCCTTGCACCGGGTTGAGGATGTCGTCGTAGGCCAGGCCGTTGGCGATGCAGGAGTTGAAGTCGTCCACGCCGTAGGCGGGGGACGAGTGCACGATGCCTGTACCGTCGGTGGCGGTCACGTACTCGGCCAGGTACAGGGGCGATGGGCGGCGGTAGCTGTATGGGCCACCTTCTTCAGCGCTCACAGTGTCATGAAGCGGGTGGCGGAACACCAGGCCGCGCAACTTCTCGCCCACAGCGGTGGCAATCACAGAGCCTTCGAGCTTGTAGCGCTCCAGGCATTTCTCGACCAAGCTGGCAGCCAGCAGCAACACGCCACGGGGCGTGTCCACCAGGGCATATTCCAGCTCGGGGTGGGCGTTGAGCGCTTGGTTGGCGGGAATCGTCCAGGCGGTGGTGGTCCAGATGACGGCAAAGGCCTTTTTGCTGCCCTCGCCAGGCAGCTGGGGCAGGCCAAAGGCGGCAGCCAGCGCGGCGGTGTTGTCGGCTTCAAAAGCCACGTCCAGCGTGTCGCTCTTTTTGTCGGCGTATTCGATCTCGAATTCGGCGAGCGATGAGCCGCAGTCAAAGCACCAGTAAACGGGTTTGAGGCCGCGGTACACAAAGCCACGCTCGATCACCCGCTTGAAGGCACGGATTTCACCGGCTTCGTTGGCCGGGTCCATGGTGCGGTAAGGCCGCTCCCAGTCGCCGAGCACGCCCAGGCGCTTGAAGTCTTCGCGCTGTTGGCCGATTTGCTCGGTGGCAAAGGCGCGGCTCTTGGCCTGCATGTCGTCACGGCTGAGCTTGCGGCCATGCAGTTTTTCGATCGCGTTTTCGATCGGCAGGCCATGGCAGTCCCAGCCGGGGATGTATTGCGCGTCAAAGCCCGCCAATTGCTTGGACTTGACGATCATGTCTTTGAGCACTTTGTTCAGCGCGTGGCCGATGTGCAGCTTGCCGTTGGCATAGGGCGGGCCGTCGTGCAGCACGAACAGCGGTGCGCCTTGACGGGCAGCGCGCAGTTTTTTGTACAAACCACCGTCGTTCCACTCGCTCACCCAGCCCGGCTCGCGCTTGGGCAGGTCGCCGCGCATCGGGAACGGGGTGTCCATCATGTTGATGCGGGTGTCGGGGTTCTGGGTTTTGTCGGTCATGGTGCGTCAAGTCGAGGGGGCTTCGACAAGCTCAGCCCGAGCGGCGGGCCGTTCGGAGAGATCAAGAGGGGGTGGGCCGTTGAGGTCGTTTGCCCTGAGCCTGTCGAAGGCGGCAAACGAGGGCCAGAGCGTCAAATTCGGTCGCGGGTGGTTTGGCGGCTGGTTTCACCATGGCGCGAAGCAAACCACGCTTGTGCATCGTCACAGTCTTTGGAAATGCCCTTGGTCAGGGCGTCCAGACCGTCGTATTTGAGCTCGTCGTGTAATTTATGCAGCAAGTCCACCCGAATGATTTTACCGTAGCCCCCTTCAGCCCCCAGATGGGCAGGCCAGTCGAAGGCATGCGTCTCCAGCAGCACGCGCCCGCCATTGACGTCATTCGGGTCCAGCGAGGGGCGGATGCCCAGGTTGGCCACGCCCTTCAAGGGTTGATCGGCCAGGCCATGCACCTGCACCACAAAGATGCCGCTGGCCGCAGGCTTCCAGTGCGAAAAACGCAAATTCAGGGTGCGAAAGCCGTCGCCTGCCCCTTGGGCTGTGGCGGCCAACTCGCGGCCCAGCTTGCGCCCGTGCACCACATGGCCGCTGATGCTGTAGGGGCGGCCCAGCAGGGCCTGTACCGCGGGCAGATCGCCTTTGGCCAGCGCATCGCGCACGGCCGAGCTGGACACGCGCAGGCCGCGCACCTCGTAGCTGTTCATGCGGGCCACGTCAAAGCCCAAGCTTTGTCCGGCAGTGTCGAGCATGGCGTAGTCGCCCGCGCGCTTGGCACCAAAGCGGAAATCGTCGCCCACCAACACATAGCGCACGCCCAGGCCGCGCACCAGCACCTGCTCAATGAAGTCTTGGGGTGACTGGCTGGCCAGCCGGGCGTCAAAGGGCACCACCACCACCTGGTCCACGCCGCAGCGCTCAAGTTCTTGCAGTTTGTCGCGCATCGTGGCGATGCGGGCCGGGGCCAGATCGGGCTGGTGGAGGGCCTTGGCAAAGTAGTCACGCGGGTGGGGCTCGAAGGTCATCACGCAGCTGGGCACGCCCCGGTGGGCCGCTTCGCTGCGCAGCAGGGCCAGCATGGCCTGGTGACCCCGGTGTACGCCGTCAAAGTTGCCGATCGTCAAAGCGCAAGCGGGGGCCAGATCGGGATGGTGGAAGCCTCGGTAAACCTTCATGTCGCTCGTGATGTCCTGCCGTTGATCCGGCACAAGCGCCAGCATTCACGGTATTGTCCATGTAAGAGGGTATATTGTGACTGAGCCCGATCCCGCTGGCGGCGGCTTCCAGAGTTGAACAGCAGGATCGAGACGGGACTTATCGTGTCAGTGGTTTTTGAACTGTTGGATGGAGGCGTCTGTGAAGGTTTTGAAACTCTCGGCCCAAGGCTTGCCGCAATCGTGGATCACGCTGGAGCAAGCCGTCACCCATTACGCCGCCGACGAGGTGCGTTGGGAGGCGGGTCAGCAATTGGCGGTTTTTCACGGCGGTCACAACGCGCTCACAGGTCAGCAATCCATCATCACCGTCAACAGCATCATCGGCACCCAGGGCGTGCCGCGCATCAACCCGTTTGATTTGCGATCGGGCTTGACCAACACCAAATTGTTTGTGCGTGACCGCCAGGTGTGCGCCTATTGCGGTGGGCATTTCCACGAGTCGGAACTGACCCGCGAGCACATCGTCCCGCTGGCGCAACGTGGCCCAGACCACTGGATGAATGTGGTGACCGCCTGCCGATCCTGCAACCACCGCAAAAGCAACCGCACGCCCGAGCAGGCCCGCATGCCCCTGCTGTATGCGCCTTATGTGCCCAGCCTCTGGGAAGACTTCATCTTGCGCAACCGCCGTATCCTGGCTGACCAAATGGCCTTCTTGATGGCGCATGTGCCCAAGGGCTCGCGCTTGATGGCCTGAGCGGGACAGCCAGACGACGCGGCTTGCGCGGATGCGCAAAGCGTCGCATCATTACCTCCTGAAAACAAAAGACCCCAACCTGGCTGGCTTTCAAGGCAGCTTTGGGCCTTGGGGTCATCAGGGAGTCTGACCATGCCCCACCCAGCTTTGGCTTTTTTGCCAGGCCGCGACCCGGCCCCACTCGAGGGCCGCGCTTCGCGCCGGCCTCAGGCACCCACTTCAGGCCTGTGCCGACGCGCCAGCTTGTCGGCGCTGCTCTTGTCGCCT
>NZ_JBILQU010000031.1:0-27932 GCF_044373035.1 Limnohabitans sp.
GAATCTTGTTTGATTGATTTTCTGACTTGGGACTTTCGATAGATTCAACCCACACTGAGCCTCCTGCACTAGGCTCAGCATGGGCAAGGCTCGGTCTTTCGATGAGTTCTTTACTCCACAGCACTTGAGCACAACCATTTGCATGGGAAGGGCGGTTTCGCGGTCTCCTTTTACGTGCAGCTTCAAAATGAAACGCAACTTGCGAGGACAGCCAAAGTGCCAACTGTCCGCGGTGTTCGCAAGTTGCGGTGTGGTCTGCAGAGCTTGCTCGTGATTCGAAGGGCTAGGCCCCACAATCTTTGTGCTAATAATTCTTGCGCTTCTTGAGTCAATTGGCCAGCAACCGCCAACAGCATCCTTCTCGGGTAGTGACTACAAGTCTCCGCTACCGCTCGGAATTTCCATCCCTGTGAACACCACTGTCCAGGTCTAGGGCGCCATTGCAACTGAGTGACGCAGCTCTTTTTCTCGGTAGAGATCGCGGGCTTCAACTGTAGTTCGATCCACCCGTCATGTTTATTTATCACCGAGGCAAAACCCACGGCTAAAACTGGCTGTTTTTGACGGGTTTTCCAATGTCCCGCCACGCGCTCGGGATACCAAGCCCATGCGGTTGCTCAGACCTCGTGGTCGATCACAAAATAGTCTGTGCTTTAACAACATTCGAAAGGAAAAGCACATGTCCACAACAGTCACTGCGCCCGGCGCACTCTTGCAGTCCCTAAAAGTAACAGCAGCCAAAAAATCCATTGGCAACAACCCCCAAGCGCTGCGCCGTATGAAACTGTCACGCAAATTGTGGGAGCAGATCCAGTTGGCCAAAAGCCAAGCAGATGGAACTAACTTCGCCCTGACCCGGTTCCGCTCAGTTGTTGATCCTGATGGCGGTCGCCGCAGTGTGGAAATAGCCCGTCGTGTTCGCGCATGGTGGTGGACCACTGAGGCCAACCGACTGGCCTTGAACATCCGCTATGGCGCTCGCAAGCTGGAGATCAGCAAGGGCAAAAGTGCAGTGGAGATTGCCACTGCGGCTGACTTGGTGCCCACGCTGGAACTGATTAGACAGGCCGTGGAGGCTGGGGAGCTGGATGCTCAGATTGAAGCAGCTGCGGTCAAACTGCGCGCGGGCTTTGTGAAATAAATTGGCCGTGGGGGTGTGACGATAAATATTTGTATGAACAAATATCTCGTCACCCTCCGCATCCGAGGCCAGCTGGTCAAGACTGCTGTGCATGCCAACTCAGCCACTCACGCAAGGCTGCTTTGCCAATACCAGTTTGGCATGGACTGCGTGCAGGTGGCTCCCACCCAAATTCACAGCGAAGGGCAGGGCTACCCACTGCTGGATGAGCTCATTGCTGAGTCACCCCCGAGCATCAGGCCTCAGGCCCCCAAGCCCCCCAAACCCAAGACCATCAAACCCATCAAGCCCCAGACTCCGGATCAGATGCGGGTCACACAGTTGAAGGCCAATGTGGACCGTCAGAAAGAAGCCCTCAAGCGTGAGCGAGAGAGGCAACAGCGCCAACGAGATGCAGAACAGGCGCGCTGGGGCCAGGGTGGTGTTTGACTGTTTTGGGCACGCTGCCCCAAAGTGGTGGCCGAAATGTACGGAAATCGTAGGAAATCAGGGTATTTGCCCCGAAATGTGAGCTGTTTTGAAAACCAAGCCCAGACGTATGGCAGGTTATGCAGAAATACTTTTCTGGTTCAAACCCAGCCCTGTCGCCACGCGCTTTCGTCTTGCAAGTCACGCCAAGCAATCACCTTCACCGCCTTGGAAAACACCGCCTCGATTTCTACCCGTTCAATCGAGTCGGTCGGCAACTCAGGTTCGATCACTCGGCTGACCAAGAAGTGCTTTTGTTTGGCCACAGGCTTGACCGCGGTCCATTTGGTCAGCAGCAGTTTTTTGGGGTTGAGGGGGTTCAAGGGTGACGGTCTTTAGCGGCTGTATTGCATTTCCCGCGCTACCGCTTCGGCCAAGTCAATCACCGCCATGGCGTAGTAGCTGCTCCAGTTGTAGCGGGTGATGGCATAGAAGTTTTCTGACCCAGCCACGTAGCTCGGGGCATCGGGTCCGTTGAGCAATTCGATCAAGGCCAGTGGACCGGTGTGCTGCAACGCGGCACCTGACAGGACGGCGCCTTTGCTGACAAAGTTGGCGACGCTGAAGGTGGGCAAGATGTCGGGGGCCAGCAGGCTGTCCATGTCGGTTTGGCCTGGTGTCAAGACGACCGGGTAATGTGTGGGCATGCCAGGGCGCCAGTCAAAGGCCTTGAAATAGTTGGCCACTGAACCGATGGCATCTTGGGGGCTGCCAAACAGGTCGATGCGCCCGTCACCATCAAAGTCCACGGCAAATTTGGCCCAGCTTGACGGCATGAATTGCGGCAGGCCCATAGCGCCGGCATAGCTGCCACGGATGGCCAGAGGGTCGGCTCCGCTGCGTGAGGTGAGCAGTAAAAATTGCTCCAGCTCGCTTTGAAAAAAAGCCTGGCGTGCGGTGGCTCGGGGGTGGGCGCCGGGGAAGTGGAAAGTCAGCGTGGCCAGCGCGTCGAGGATGCGGAAGTTGCCGGTGTTTTGGCCATACAGGGTTTCCACCCCGATGATGCCCACGATCAGCGAAGCGGGCACGCCGTATTCACGCTCAGCCCGCTCCAAAGCGCTGCGGTGGGTTTGCCAAAAGCGTAAGCCCGCCCGGATGCGTGTGGGTTCGATGAAGCGGGCGCGGTAAGCGGCCCAGTTTTTGGCGGTGGGGCTGCTGGGGGGCAAGACGAAACGTTCAACCGAAGGCAGGCGTTTGGCTTGGCTTAGGGTGTTCTTGAGCCAAATGGGGTCTAGCTGCAAGCGTTGGGCCGCGTCCTCGGCCCATGCTTGGGTTTGGGCAGAGCTTTCGAGTGGGATGCCCGCGATGGCTGGTTTTTTGACAGAGGGGGCGGGTTGGGCTTTGGCCGTTTTGCTTGGACGGCGCTGCTGCGGCTTGGCTTTGGCGGGCTGGGGGCTGCTGGCTGTTTGGCGCTTGGGGGTATCTTGGGCGGGCAGCGCGGTGATGGGTGCAAGGGCCGTCAATGCGCACACCAGCAGTGCCAAGCCTGTGGGCATCCCTATTGGACAAGGCTTGTGTTGGATCATTTCGGGGCAGGTTTTGGACGCTTTCATTGCCGTGAGTTTAAACGCCGCCTGCGCGCGCCCGTGCTAAGCTGGAACCCATAAAAAAGCAGATCAATTCTTCAAAAACAACAGCCTTGCAGGCTGTGATAAGTCGGGAAGACACATTCATGGGCGCGACAGGTTATTTCACCCATCCATTTTGTTGGCAGCATGAAATGGGCGCGGGTCACCCGGAGTGTCCGGAGCGCTTGGGGGCCATCGAAGACCGCTTGCTGATCAGCGGCGTGGACATGGCGCTGCAAAGGCGCGAGGCCACGCCAGCCTCTTTGGCCGACATCGAGCTGGCCCACGGCCGCATGCATGTGGCGGCTTTGCGTGGCTTGGGCGATGCACTGCGCGAAGACATGGCGGCCGGGGGGCCCAAGCACACCAGCCTGGACCCTGACACGATGATCAACGTCCACACTTGGGATGCGGCTTTGGCCGCAGCGGGTGCCGCCCTGGATGCCACGGATGCCGTGCTGGCTGGCGAGTTGGAGAACGCTTTTTGTGCCGTTCGCCCACCGGGTCATCACGCTTGCCGCGACAAGGCCATGGGTTTTTGTTTTTTCAACAACGTGGCGATTGCGGCCAAATACGCGCTGGAGCGCCACGGCCTCAAGCGTGTGGCGATCGTGGATTTTGACGTGCACCATGGCAATGGAACCGAGGACATCGTGGCGGGCGACGAGCGCATTTTGATGGTGAGTTTTTTTCAGCACCCTTTTTATCCGGAAGGCGGCGCGCAATCGAAGGCGAGCAATTTGGTCAATTTGCCTGTGCCGGCTTACACCAAGGGTATGGACATTCGCGAGCTGATTGAGATGATGTGGCTGCCGCGGCTGGAGGCCCACAAGCCGGAGATGATTTTCATCAGTGCCGGGTTTGATGCGCACCGCGAAGATGACTTGGGCCAAATGGGCCTAGTAGAGCAAGACTACACCTGGATCACGCAACGCATCAAAGACGTGGCGCGGCGCCATGCCCAAGGCCGCATCGTCAGTTGCCTGGAAGGCGGTTACAACCTGAGTGCGCTGGGGCGCAGTGTAGAGGCGCATTTGCGCGTGCTGGCTGACGTGTGAGTGTTGGGTTTGGGCACAATCGGGGTATGAACGATTCCACCGTCCCCCAACCGACCGACCTGCTGCTGCACGAGCGCGATGCGCGCGGCGTACACCGGCTGACCCTCAACAGTCCCGCCAGCTTCAATGCTTTGAGTGAGGCCATGCTGGCCGCTCTGCAGCAAGCCCTGAATGCGATCGCGCAAGACGAGCAGGCCCGCGTGGTGGTGCTGGGCGCGGCGGGCAAGGCTTTTTGCGCTGGACACAACCTCAAGGAAATGCGAGCCCAGCCCGAGCTGGCTTACTACCAACAACTCTTTGCCCAATGCAGCCGCATAATGCTGGCGATTCAAAAGCTGCCGGTGCCCGTGATCGCCCGCGTGCAAGGCTTGGCGACGGCGGCGGGTTGCCAGCTGGTGGCGCAATGCGATTTGGCCGTGTCGGCAGACAGCGCCACGTTTGGCGTGAATGGCATCGATGTGGGTTTGTTTTGCGCCACGCCCAGCGTGCCGCTGGTGCGCAACATGCACGCCAAGCAAGCGATGGAAATGCTGCTCACGGGTGGTTTCATTTCGGCCGTCGAGGCCCAAAGCCGGGGGCTGGTGAACCGTGTGTGTGCAGCTGCTGAGCTGGATGCGCAGGTCGATGAGCTGGTGAATGCCATCCTGTCCAAACCGCGTGAGGCGGTGCGGATCGGCAAGACCTTGTTCTACCAACAACGCGAGATGGGCATCGAGGCGGCTTACCAGTTGGCGGGCCAGACCATGGCCTGCAACATGGTGCACAAGGTGGCGCAAGAGGGCGTGCAGGCCTTCATCGAGAAAAGGACACCCTCATGGCGGGCATGAGCAACATGGCGGTGATCGATCCGATGGGCTTGCTGCTCGGGTTGGCGCGGCCAGAGTCCTTGATGGCCTTGGGCGCTTTTGCGGTTTGCCTGGTGTTGGCCTGGTTGATGGTCTGGGGTGTTCGCCGGGTGTTCAGCGGTCAGGACATGGCCATTTTGCTGGGCCACCAACTGATCGATGGGGTGCTGTTTCCGGTGTTGCTGCTTGGGCTGACATTTGTGGCGCGCATTGTTTTGACACAACAGCAGCCTGCGCCATTGTTCGCGGTCTTGTTGCCGGTGTGCATTTCGCTGGCAGTGATCCGCTTGGGCGTGAAAGTGCTGCAAGTGGCGTTTGCCAATGCGCCCTTTGTGCGGGTGCTGGAGCGCACGATTTCCTGGTTGGCTTGGGGCGCGGTGGTGCTGTGGGTCACAGGCGTTTTGCCGCTGGTGCTCAACGAGCTGGACCAGATTAGCTGGAAAATCGGCGGCAGCGTGCTGTCGGTGCGCACCTTGATCGAGGGGGCACTCACGGCCGGGGCCGTGCTGATTGTGGCGCTGTGGGTGTCGGCTGCCATCGAGGCGCGTTTGCTCAAATCGGCCACGGGCAGCGATTTGTCTTTGCGCAAGGTCATCAGCAACACAGTACGGGCCTTGCTCATGTTTGTTGGTTTGTTGCTGGCGCTGTCGTCGGTGGGCATTGACCTGACGGCTTTGTCGGTGCTGGGCGGTGCCGTGGGCGTGGGCATTGGCTTTGGCTTGCAAAAGCTCGCTTCCAATTACGTCAGCGGCTTTGTGATCCTGGCCGAGCGCAGCATGCGCATCGGGGACATGGTGCTGGTGGACGGGTTTGAAGGGCGGATCGTCGACATCAAGGCGCGTTACACCGTCATCCGGGCTTTGAATGGCCGCGAATCCATCGTGCCCAATGAGTTTTTGATCATCAACCGGGTGGAAAACTTCACCTTGATGGATCCCAAGCTGTCGCAAACCACCTTGGTCTCGGTCGCCTATGACAGCGATGTGGATTTGGTCCGGCGCCTTCTGGTGGCCGCCTGCGAAAGCCAAGAGCGGGTCCTCAAAGACCCCGCACCCAATGCCTTTTTGAGCCAGTTTGGCGCGGACGGTCTGGAGTTCACCGTGAGTTACTGGATCGGTGACCCGGAAAACGGCCAACTGGCGCTGCGCTCAACCATCAACATGCTGATTTTGGCAGCGCTGCGCGAGCACAAGATCGAGATCCCGTACCCGCAACGGGTGATGCACATGGTGGGTGGCGCCAAGCCGGGCGAGGTTTGACAAGCCGCTCGCGTGTCAGAACGCCGAGCGTTGTTCTGGCCAGACCAGACAGATCAAAGCCGACAGTTCTGCCTCGCCCAAGCCGACAGCTTGGGCTGCGCGCAATTGCTGCTGAACGGTGGCCATGACCGGCATGGGCGCGCCACTGCTTTGCGCCACCTGCATCACGGTGTCCACATCTTTGAGCATGGTGGACAAAGCCCCAATCGAGGGTTGGCTGGGCGTGACCATGCGGGGCACAAAAACTTGCAGTGGTTTGGAGTCGGCCCAGCCGCCTTGCAGGGCTTTGGCCAGTTGATTCAAGTCGATGCCGTTGCGGTGCGCCAGACCCACGGCTTCTGCAATGGCGGCCACCGTGCTCGCCACAATGGTCTGGTTGCATAGCTTGGTGGCTTGGCCCGCACCGCTGGCGCCCATGTGGGTGATGTTGCTGGCATAAGCGGACATGGCTTGGCTGGCGCTGTCCAAGGGGCTGGCTGGGCCGCCTACCATCACGGCCAGTGTGCCCGTTTGCACACCCATCACGCCGCCAGACACGGGCGCATCGAGCCAGTCAGCCTGGCAAGCCAGGTGCAGGCGTTGGCTCCATGCGCGGGTCTGTTCAGGGGGAACACTGGAATGGTCCACCAGCCATCGCAAATTTCGGGCATGGACAAGGCCTTTGGGCCCGAACACCACTTGTTCGACGGCGGCTGTGTTCAACAGGCACATGAAAACGCCATCCACATCGCTGGCCGCTTGGGCAGGGGTGTCGCACCATTGCGCCCCCAACTCGATCAAGGTTTGGGCTTTGGCAGGGGTGCGGTTCCAGACATGGACCATGTGCCCTGCCGCCAAGAGGCGTTTGACCATGGGCTCGCCCATCAAGCCCAAGCCGCAAAAAGCCAATTTCATGGGTGAGCTTTTGTGGTGGCAGCCTGAGCGTCAGAGTTTGAGCGCTTGGGGCAGGAACAGGGCAATTTGCGGGAAGGCCACCAGCAACGCAAGCACCGCCACCAAGGTGTAGACAAAGGGCATGACGCCTTTGAAGACCGTGGCTGTGCTCAACTCGGGCAGCATGTTTCGCACCACAAACATGTTCATCCCCACTGGCGGGCTGATCAGGCCAATCATCACCACCAAAACAATCACGATGCCAAACCACACAGGGTCAAAGCCCAGGCTGACCACCAGCGGGAAAAACACGGGCAAAGTCAGCAACACAATGGACAACTCTTCCATGGCTGCGCCCAGGATGATGTAAATGGCGCAGATGAAGATCATCACCGTCATGGGGCTGATGTTGTGACTGCTCACCAGGTTCTTCAAGTCATTGGGCATGGAGGTGAAGTTCATGAAGTTGGCGAAAACCAAAGCGCCCACCAAAATCATAAACAGCATGCCTGTTGTGCGTGCGCTGTCGGTCAAGATCTCCAGGGTGACCTTGAAATTCAAAGCGCCTCGCAGCAGGGCAATGAGAAAAGCGCCGAACGCTCCTACGCCAGCACCTTCGGTTGTGGTGAAGACTCCGCCGTAAATGCCGCCCATGACCACGACAAACAACACCGCCACGGCCCAGACATCTTTGAAAGCGCTAATGCGCTCGGCCCAGCTCGAACGCTCTGCTGCAGGACCCAATTCGGGCTTGCGCCATGTCAGGAAGGCAATCGTTAAACACATCATCGTCATGGCCAAAATGCCGGGAATAAAGCCCGCAGCAAACAACTTGCCGATATTGGTCTCCGTTACCAAACCGTAAATGACCAGGATGGTGGAGGGGGGGATCAGAATGCCCAAGGTGCCGCCAGCGGCAATGGCACCCGCCGCCAGTTGTCCCGAATAACCGTGCTCTTTCATGGAGGGGTAGGCCACTTTGGTCATGGTTGCGGCCGTGGCAATGGATGAGCCGCAGACACTTCCAAAACCAGCGCATGCCATGACCGTGGCCATGCCGAGCCCTCCTCTGAAATGGCCCACCATGGTGTAGGCGGCGCGGTACAACTCGCGCGACATGCCCGCACGGGTCACGAAGTTGCCCATCAAAATGAACAAGGGCACCACGGAGAGGGTGTACTCGAAGCCTGACTCATACACGGTGGAGGTGACGGATGCCATGGCCGGGTTCAGTCCGCGCATCCACCACAAACCGGCAAAGCCCACCAAACCCATGGCAATTGCCAAAGGCACCCGAGCGAAGGCCAGGATCAACATGGCCAGCAGGCCCAAACTCGCTTCTGTCATGGTGTAAAAATGGGTTATTCAGTGGCGGGCGCGGCATCAGTGTGGCGCACAAAAATCAGGACCAAATGCATCAAGGCGGCAATTCCGATGGTGATGCTCATGGTGTACACCACGGGTGCCAACGGCAGCTGCAAAACATTGGTAGTGTCGCCATATTCGGCCACACGAACCGCCCGCTTGAACAGCAAATAGCCCACACCAGCCAGGCTGACGAAACAAATCAGGTCAGACAATCGGTTCAAAAAAGTTTTGACTCCGGGGCTCATGAACACATCCAGTGTGTCGATCACGATGTGTTCGCGCCGAGCACTGACCAAGGGCAAGGCGCAGTAAATCAGCACGGCTAGACCCATTTCCGTGATTTCGAAACCACCAGCCAAAGGCTTGTTGAAGAAGTAGCGGCCAATCACGTCCACAGCTGTGATGGACATCATCACAAACAACACGCTGGCGGCCACCAGCCCCAAGATTTTTTGCAGCAGTTGGGCCATATTCATGAGGACCTGCCTTGACGATGGCGTGCCGCGCGGCGGCTCCAGGCGTCGAATGTGATGTTCATGATGCGATCGGTGCGAAGGAAATCCCGGGCCCTGCGGGCCTCGGTCGGGTCAATGGGTTGCACCCCTCCCAATGGAGCGGCATTGATTTGCAATTGGGCCATGCGTTCCATGAAGACGGCCAAAAAAGCAGACTCCTGAACACTGCGCCCAGCGGTAAGAAGGCCGTGGTTGGCCAGCAGCAGGGCATGGTGGGGACCCAATGCACCCGCGATGAGTTCACCTTCGCGGTCAGCGGTCGGCAGGCCAGGCCATTCGGGCAAAAACACGGTGTCTTCAAACAGGGGCGTGCCATCCATGTGCCCTACGATGAGCGGTGTTTGTGCGGCGGCCAAGGCTGACGCGGCGGGTGGGTGGGTGTGAACGATGGCGTGCACATCGGCCCTGCATCGGTAAACCCAGAGGTGAAACCGAGTCGCCGGATTCGGTTCGCGGATGCCATAGGCACCCGCGCCCTTCATAACCTGCAAGTGCTGATCGATCAACAGCCAGCTGTCGGGCGTGGCTTCGTCAAAAGCCAGGCCCAGTGGCAAGGTCCAATAAGTGTTGTCATGATGCCCCCGTGCGGTGATTTGACCTGCCAGCCCAGATTCGTGCTTTTCATCCGCCAGAATGTGGGCGCAGGCTGTGAGTTTGTTGCGGGGGTCGCTCATGGCCAGTGCTTATTTGCCCTCAGCCACGCGCTTGAGTTCTTCACGGAACTCGGCCAAGACCTTGGCACCCTCCAGCCCTTTGGCATTGGCAGCCTGGATCCAGGTGTTGGCCAGGGGCTCTGTGCGGGTGCGCACTTCGGCAATGAAGGCTGGGCTGGCTTGTTGGATGTTCACGCCCGCAGCACGCAAAGCTTCCATGCCGCCTTTGTCCGCCGCGTCCCAAGCTTGACCCGCCAAGCGGGCCAGGGCTTCACCCGAGACGGAATTGATGGCGTCCTGGTCTTGCTTGGACAGCTTGTTCCACTTCTCTTCGTTCATGAAGAAGCCAAAAGCTGAAGAGTAAAAACCGCCAGGGAAAATGGTGGCATGTTTGACCACTTTGTCCAGGTTGAAGGAGCGGATGGACTCGGCCGGGAAAAACGTGCCGTCGGCTACGCCAGAGGCCAAAATTTCATAGGATTCAGGGGCGGGTTTGACCAGAGGAGATGCACCCAGGGCTTTGGCAGAGGCTTCGGAGATGCCACCGCCGCTGCGGATTTTCATGCCCGCGATGTCAGCGACCGAGTTGACTGGCTTTTTGACCAAAAACATTTGGCCAGGGCCGTGGGTGAAGACGCCCAGCAATTTCACGCCTTTGTATTCACCCGCTTTGTGCAGGTGTTTCCAATGGATGCGGCTGAAGGCCACCGAGTTGATTTCGGCGGTGCCACCGGAGCCAGGCAGCTCGGCCAAAAGGGGCAGGGGGTGGCGAGCGGGGGTGTAGCTGGCGGTCACATAGGACACGTCCATCACGCCATCGCGCACGCCATCAAAAGTACCTTGAGGCGCCACAGGGTGCTTGGCCAGCATTTGCATTTTCACGCGGCCGTTGGTTGCTTTTTCAACCGCTGCAGCCCAGCCACCCAAGACATCACGCGTCAGGGGGTGGTTGGGGCCGACCCAGCTGGACATGGTGAGCACGGTTTGGGCGTTGGCCGTGTTGAAACCCATGGCCAGAGCCATGGCGCCTGTCAAAGCAAGGTGTTTGAAAACTTTTCTCATGGGGTGTCTCCGTCCAAATGGTCAGTACCTGAAATCAGGCGATTGAAAAAAGCAAAGTATATTGGTTGAATGTTGTCAAAACTGCCAAATCAGTCATGGTTTACCCGGGTCTGGCCATGAACAGTGACCTCAATACCCTTGAAAGCATGCGCCATCCATTCGATCTGACGCCAAACGCCCGTGTTTTGGTCACGGGCGCTGCCGGTTATGTGGGCCAAGCCTTGGTCAAAGCCTTGGCATTGAGCGCGCCACGGTCTTGGCAGTGGGTCTTGACCGACGCCCAACCTGCTGAGGGCGTGCGATCCGACGCTAACACGCGGTGGGTGGTTGGTGATTTGTCAGATTCTCGGGTGAGTGATGCGCTGTTTGATCAGCCGGTCCACGCGGTGGTGCATCTGGCCGGTTTGATGAGCGGGCGCACTGAGCAAGACGTGGCGCTGGGCGAGCGCATCAACTTGCATGCTTGCCTGGATTTGCTGGCACGGTGCCGTGCCCAGTACAGGCAAGGCGGCCCTTTGGTGCGCTGGCTCATGACCAGCTCGATTGCGGTCTACGGTACGCCCTTGCCGCCTCGGATCGACGACCACACCCCCCAACGGCCCAGTCTGAGCTACGGCACCCACAAACGCATGCTGGAGTTGATGCTGGACGACATGAACCGCCGTGGCGACCTGGATGGCCGCGCCGTGCGCTTGTCCGGCGTGGTGCTGCGCCCCGTCTTGCCCAACGGGGCCTTGTCGGGGTTCAACAGCGACTTGATCCGCGAGCCCTTGTTGGGGCGAGACTATGTGTGTCCTGTTTCACCCGATGCCCGACTGTGGCTTTTGAGTTTGACTGCCGCGCTGGCGCACCTCATGCGCTTGTTGGGCTTGGACCATGCCACATGGTCCCAGGTCATGGGCCCAGCTGGAACCTGTGCCCTGAATGCGCCGGCCTGGCCTGTGAGCGTGCACGAGGTGTTGCAGGCCATGGCGCAGATTGACCCGCAAGCACCGCAACGTGTTCAGTTTGCCCCCCAGCCCGCCATGCAGGCCCAGTTTGGCGCATGGCCTTTGGACGTGTCTTTTGCGCTGGCCCAGCAGCTGGCGCTGACGGACGAACGCCAGACTTTCAAGCATGATTTGACCGAATTTGTGCGCCAGTTGGCGCAGCCCCTCTTGCGCCCTTGAGCACCCACCACCCTGACCTCAACAATTGCCATGACCACACCCATACCCCAACGCACTTTCACACCCCCTGAAAAACTCACCTCTGCGCGCATCGTTGAGGGGATGGACCGCACGCCCCATCGGGCCTTTTTGCGCGCTGTAGGCATGTCGGATGAAGACTTTGGCAAGCCCATGGTGGGCATTGTCAGCCAGCATGGCGAGAACACACCCTGCTCGATGTCTTTGGGCCCCCAGGCCGATGCGGCGCGCCTGGGCGTCGCGGCAGGGCAGGGCATTTCAGTGCCGTTCACCACCATTTCTGTCTCAGACGGTGTGTCCATGAACCACGCGGGCATGCGCATGAGCTTGGTGTCTCGGGAGATCATTGCCGACTCCATCGAAGCGGTGATCACGGCCCATGCGTACGACGGCTTGCTGGGTTTTGCCGGATGCGACAAAACCCTGCCTGGCGTGATGATGGCCATGGCCAGGCTCAATTGTCCCAGTGTGTTTGTGTACGGTGGCGCCATGTTGCCTGGGCAATGGCGCGGCAAAGACGTCACCATCCTCACCGCCTATGAAGGGGTGGGCTCGGTGCTGGCGGGTCAGATGAGCGAGCAAGACTTGCACGAACTTGAGCGCGCTTGCTCGCCGACGGTGGGCTCATGTCCTGGCCAGTTCACGGCCAACACCATGGCCATGGTGGCCGAAACCCTGGGCCTGGCTTTGCCGGGCTCGGCCATGATGCCTGCGGTGTACAGCGAGCGACTGGCTCTGGCGCGAGCTGCGGGGCGGCGCATCACCGAGATCATTCGGGAAGGCGGCCCCTTGCCGCGCGACCTGATCACCCGCAAGTCCCTTGAAAACGCTTGCGCGGCTGTGGCCGCCACGGGCGGGTCCACCAATGCGGGCCTTCATTTGCCGGCCATCGCCCACGAAGTCGGCATCTCTTTCACTTTGGACGATGTGGCGGCCGTGTTCGCCCGAACCCCCTTGATTGCCGATCTGCAACCCGGAGGGCGGTTCTTGGCGGTCGATTTGCACCGCGTGGGTGGGGTCCGCTCGGTCTTGAAGTCTTTGCTGGACGGTGGACACTTGCATGGCGATGCCTTGACCTTGTCAGGACACACTTTGGCGGAGGATTTGGCCGATGTCCCTTTGCCGGATGGCCAAGTGGTTCGGCAGGTGACGCAGGCCATCAGTCCCACGGGCGGTGTGGTGGTGCTCAAAGGCAATCTGGCACCCGAAGGCGCTTTGATCAAAGTGGCGGGCTTGAAGTCTCTGGTGTTTGAAGGCCCTGCGCGCGTCTTTGAGAACGAGGAGGAATGCTTTGAGGCGGTCACGCAACAAACTTATGCGGCGGGAGACGTGCTGGTGATTCGCAATGAAGGCCCTAAAGGGGGCCCGGGTATGCGTGAGATGTTGGGCGTGACGGCGCTGGTCTACGGGCAGGGCATGGGCGAAAAAGTGGCCCTGTTGACCGATGGCCGTTTTTCTGGAGCGACCCGGGGCATGATGGTGGGCTACATCGGGCCAGAAGCTGCGGACAATGGTCCGATTGCCTGGCTTGAAGACGGGGACCGCATCCGGCTCGATGCCCATGCGGGCACGCTCGATGTGCTGTTGAGTCCGGAGGTTTTGGCGCTGCGTGCACAGGCTGCTGCTGCACGGCCAAGACCACGGTTGTCGGGCGTTCTTGAAAAGTATGCCAAGCTGGTGTCAGCAGCCCGTCTGGGAGCGGTGACCCACAGCGGTCCGGACCCGGCGAATTGATTTTTCAAGCGTGATTTGAGATTTGAGATTTCGCTCTAAAATACGAACGGTCGTGCTTTTTTCTGCCATGTGAGGTGCCTCTTTGACGGTTTTAAGGCACAATTGACGTTGACGTAACGTCAACGACACCACGGCGTTTCAAGGTGCTTGGGTTTTGATATCAATGGAGAAGTTTTCATGAAAATTCTGGTTCCCGTCAAGCGGGTGGTGGACTACAACGTCAAGGTCCGTGTCAAGTCTGATGGTTCGGGCGTGGACATTGCCAACGTCAAGATGAGCATGAACCCCTTTGACGAAATCGCCGTCGAAGAAGCCGTGCGCCTGAAAGAAAAAGGCTTTGCGACCGAAATCATCGCCGTGTCTTGCGGTGTGGTCCAGTGCCAGGAAACCCTGCGCACCGCGATGGCCATCGGTGCCGATCGCGGCATTCTGGTCGAGACCCCCGCGGACATGGACCTGCAGCCGCTGGCTGTGGCCAAACTGCTCAAGGCCTTGGTCGACAAAGAGCAACCCGGCCTGATCATCTTGGGCAAGCAAGCCATTGACGACGACTGCAACCAGACCGGCCAGATGCTGGCGGCGTTGGCCGATTTGCCCCAGGCGACGTTTGCTTCCAAAGTGGAAATCGTGGATGGCAAAGCCCAAGTGACCCGCGAGATCGACGGGGGTCTGGAAGTGCTGAGCATCAGCCTGCCCGCTGTGATCACCACCGACCTGCGCCTGAACGAGCCGCGTTATGTGACGCTGCCCAACATCATGAAGGCCAAGAAAAAGCAGCTCGACCACTTCAAGCCGGAAGATCTGGGTGTCGATGTGACCCCCCGCATCAAAACCCTGAAAGTGACCGAGCCCGCCAAGCGCAGCGCTGGCATCAAGGTGCCCGATGTGGCGACCTTGGTGGACAAGCTCAAAAACGTGGCCAAGGTCATCTGAAATTCAGCGTTGTGTTTTGGGCTTTCACAGTGAACAGCACCCGCCAACGCCCAACCTTCACGCTTTGCGCTCAACCCTCAACACTTAACGCTCACCCATCATGACTTCTCTCGTTATTGCCGAACACGACAACGCCTCGATCAAGGGCGCTACCCTGAACACCGTGACCGCTGCCGCCGCTTGCGGTGGTGATGTGCATGTGCTGGTGGCTGGCCACAACGCCGCTGCTGCTGCCGCCGCCGCTGCCCAAATCGCTGGCGTGTCAAAAGTCATTCACGCTGACAGCGACGCCTTGGCACACAGCCTGGCCGAAAACGTCGCAGCCCAAGTGCTGGCCATCGCCAGTAACTACAGCCACATCTTGTTCCCCGCCACAGCCGCGGGTAAAAACGTGGCCCCTCGCGTGGCCGCCAAGCTCGATGTTGCGCAGATCAGTGACGTGACTCAAGTCATCTCAGCCGACACCTTTGAGCGCCCCATCTACGCTGGCAACGCCATCGCCACCGTGCAAAGCACCGACGGCACCAAAGTCATCACCGTGCGCACCACCGGCTTTGACGCTGCTGCTGCCACAGGGGGCAGCGCCGCGGTGGAAGTTGCATCAGCCCAGGCCGACAGCGGCAAGAGCAGCTTCACGCGCAGCGAGATCGCCAAGAACGACCGCCCTGAGCTGACCGCCGCCAAGATCATCGTCTCCGGTGGCCGCGCTTTGGGCAGCTCGGAGAAGTTCAAGGAAGTGATGACGCCCCTGGCCGACAAGTTGGGCGCTGCCATTGGGGCGAGTCGCGCAGCAGTCGACGCGGGTTATGCGGCCAACGACCTGCAAGTGGGCCAGACCGGCAAGATCGTCGCGCCGCAGCTGTATGTCGCTTGCGGCATCTCGGGTGCGATCCAGCACTTGGCGGGCATGAAGGATTCCAAGGTGATCGTGGCGATCAACAAAGACCCTGAAGCCCCGATCTTCAGCGTGGCCGATTTTGGCCTGGAAGCCGATTTGTTCGCGGCTGTGCCTGAGTTGACACAGGCCCTTTGATTTTTGAACGGGCCCTGGAACGCTTTCATGCTGAAGCAGGGCGCACGTCGTTTCAAGCCATTGACACTCACGCCGAAAAGACAAGCCCATGAGGGTTCCATTTCGATCTCTCCCTTGGAAACGGCAGCCGCTCGGGTCACCCTTAACGCAGCCATTCAGGCAGGGGCCTGCGGCGGGGCGATGTGGCAAAGCGAAGCGCCTCTGAGCCCTGCCCCAGGCCCCTGCTTGAGTGGCGGTCGAGCCCTGTCGCGAGCCCCTGTCTGACTGGTGGATGTATTTTTTATTCAACGAACAGAGATAAACCATGAGCTACATCGCCCCCTTGAAGGACATGCTTTTCAACATCGAGCATTTGGCACGCATCGACCAAATCGCGCAGATCCCCGGCTTTGAAGATGCGGGCCTGGAAACCGCGCAAGCCGTGCTTGAAGAGTGCGCCAAGCTCAACCAGGACGTGATTTCCCCCCTGAACTGGGAAGGTGACAAGAACCCGTCCTTTCACAACGGCAGCGGTGTGACCACCACGCCCGGCTTCAAAGAGGCCTATCAACAATATGCCGAAGGCGGCTGGCAAGGTCTGCAGCACCCGGCCGACTTTGGCGGCCAGGGTCTGCCCAAAACCATTGGCGCGGCCTGCGGTGAAATGCTCAACTCGGCCAACATGGCTTTTGCGCTGTGCCCCTTGCTCACCGACGGCGCGATCGAAGCTTTGCTGACAGCGGGTTCCGACGAACTCAAAGCCACTTACCTGGAAAAACTGATCTCCGGCCAGTGGACAGGCACCATGAATCTGACCGAGCCGCAAGCCGGTTCAGACTTGGCCGCTGTGCGCACCCGCGCCGAACCGCAGCCCGATGGCACTTACAAAATCTTCGGCACCAAAATTTACATCACCTACGGTGAGCACGACATGGCCGAGAACATCGTGCACCTGGTGCTGGCCCGGGTGGTGGGCGCGCCTGAAGGCGTCAAAGGCATCAGCCTGTTTGTGGTTCCCAAGTTTCTTGTCAAAGGTGATGGCTCTTTGGACGCGCGCAACGATGTGCATTGCGTGAGCATCGAGCACAAGTTGGGCATCAAGGCCAGCCCTACAGCGGTGCTGCAGTTTGGCGACGGCACGGCGGCGAGCATTGCAGACAGCACCGGACCCGGTGCTGTGGGCTTCTTGGTAGGCCAGGAAAACCGTGGCCTCGAATACATGTTCATCATGATGAACGCTGCCCGCTACGCCGTGGGTGTGCAGGGCATCGCGATTGCCGAGCGCTCATACCAGCGTGCCGTGCAATACGCCCGTGACCGCGTGCAAAGCCGCCCGGTGGACGGCAGCTTGCCTGCGGCTGGCCCCATCATTCACCACCCCGATGTGCGCCGCATGCTGATGACCATGCGCGCCTACACCGAAGGCTGCCGCGCCATGGCATCCACCGCGGCCGCCGCTTACGATGCATCGCACCACCACCCTGACGCAGAAGTGCGCAAGCAAAATCTGGCGTTCTACGAATTCATGGTGCCGCTGGTCAAGGGCTACAGCACAGAGATGAGCCTGGAAGTCACCAGCTTAGGTGTACAGGTGCACGGTGGCATGGGCTTCATCGAAGAAACCGGTGCGGCGCAGTATTACCGCGACGCCAAAATTTTGACCATCTACGAAGGCACGACCGCCATCCAGGCCAACGATCTGGTGGGCCGCAAGACCGCGCGTGACGGCGGCCAAACCGCCAAGGCCTTGGCCGCGCAAGTGGCCCAGACCGAAAGCGAATTGGTCGCATCGGGCAACGCCGATGCACTGGCTGTGGCCCGTCGCCTCAAAGCCGCGCGTGAAGCCTTCATCGACGTGGTCGAGTTTGTGGCAGGCAACACCAAGGCCCACCCCAACGACGTGTTTGCAGGCAGCGTGCCCTACCTCATGCTGGCGGGCAATTTGATGGCAGGCTGGCAAATGGGCCGCGCGCTGTTGGTGGCGTTGACCCCTGAAGCCCAGGCACAAGACGCCGCGTTCATGGCCGCCAAAGTGAACACCGCGCGTTTTTACGCCGACCACATTTTGTCCAAGGCCCCAGGCATCCGCGACAGCATTGTGGAAGGCGCTGGCAGTGTGACGGCGATGGCGCTCGACGCTTTCTGAAATTGATTCCAACAAAGATTCTGAGGAGCCCCCATGTCTAAATTGCCCGCCGTTCTGGCAAACCTGCCTTTCCCCGCCATCGCTTCGCCCCTGTTCATCATCAGCAACCCCAAGTTGGTGATTGAGCAGTGCAAGGCCGGCATTGTGGGCTCCATGCCCGCTTTGAATGCCCGTCCTGCCGCGCAGCTCGAAGAGTGGTTGATTGAAATCACCGAAACTCTGGCGGCTTACAACAAGGCCAATCCGGACAAACCCGCCGCGCCCTTTGCCATCAACCAGATCGTGCACAAAAGCAATGACCGTCTGGAGCACGACATGGCCATGTGCGTGAAGTACAAGGTGCCGATCATCATCACCTCTCTGGGTGCGCGCGAAGAGATCAACGCCGCCGCCCACAGCTACGGCGGTGTGGTGTTGCATGACATCATCAACAACAAGCACGCGCACAAAGCGATCGAAAAGGGCGCAGACGGGCTGATCGCCGTGGCTGCGGGTGCAGGAGGCCATGCGGGCGTCAAAAGCCCTTTTGCCTTGATCCAGGAAATCCGCCAGTGGTTCGACGGCCCGGTGGCGTTGTCCGGCTCTATTGCCACGGGCGATGCGATTTTGGCCGCGCAGGCCATGGGCGCAGACTTTGCCTACATTGGTTCGGCCTTCATCGCGACCCTAGAGGCGCGAGCCACAGACGATTACAAACAAGCCATTGTGGCGTGCAACTCGGACGACATCATTTACAGCAATTTGTTCACGGGCGTGCATGGCAACTACTTGGCCCCGTCGATCCGCGCTGCAGGTCTGGACCCCGAGAACCTGCCCGAGTCTGACCCCAGCAAGATGAACTTCGGTGGTGACGCCAAAAAAGCCTGGAAAGACATCTGGGGCTGCGGTCAAGGCATTGGTGCGATCCAGGCGGTGCAAAGCACGGCCGATTTGGTGGCCCAACTCAAGGCGCAATACCAAGCAGCCCGCAACCGTTTGGCCCTGTGATGGCTTCTGCCTGAGCCGCCCTTGTTCAACACATCGCAGCGCCCTTTGGGGCGTTCTTTTTTGATCGATGCCTTCAAGGCTGCGGGCTGCTTGTTGATTGTGTTGCACCACTTGGCCTTTTACGGGCCCATGTCGGATGTGGTGAACGTTGCTTTTCCTGCTGTGGTGGACTGGTTTTATGACCATGGCCGATTGGCGGTGCAGTTTTTCTTGGTGTGTGCGGGATTTCTCACAGCAGGCAGTTTGGCGCGATATGCATCGCTGACGCTGTCCGAGGCCCTGAAGCTGGCCTGGCAGCGCTATTTGCGTTTGGCCATTCCCTTGTTGGCCGCACTGAGCTTCACTGTGCTGGTCAGTGAATGGGTCAGGCCAGACTTTGCGCACGCCAGCCTGTCGGCTCCGCCCGGTTGGGGGCAGGCGCTGGCGCACATGGCGCTCATGCAGCATGTGCTGGAGCTGGAAGCCTTGTCGGCAGGTATTTGGTACGTGGCGATTGACTTTCAGTTGTACGCGATGGCATTGACTTGCCTGGTGGTGCTGAAGGCCTGGCCCCGTGCACAGACAGTGAATCCGGGCTTGGACCGGGCAGATGCCAAGCGCTGGGCGATGTGGTTGGTGCTGGTCTGCGCCTCTTTGTGGTGGTGGAATTTGGACAGCAATCTGGACGATTGGGGCGTGTATTTTTGGGGCTCTTATGGCTTGGGCTTACTCGCTTGGGAGGCCCGTCGGTTCACTGGCTCGGGCGCTTCTGAAGGCCAGGTTCGCCGCTGGATTGTGGGTGCGTTGATGCTGCTCGTTGGCGGCGTGTCCTGGTGGCTGGAGCCGCGAGCGCGGATCGCGCTGGCATGGAGCTTGGCGGCCCTGTTGATGGCGGTGCCTGAAGCCTGGCTGTGGGGCCGAGGGCTTGGGGCCTCTCGCTGGCGCTCGGCCTTGGAGTGGTTGTCGGGCGTGTCCTACTCTGTGTTCCTCATCCACTTTGGCGTGAGCTTGGCAGTCAGTGCCGTTGTCACGCAGCATTGGCCTGATGCGCTGTGGGCCAATGTGCTGGGCGTCTTGGCCAGCCTGCTGCTGTCGCTGCTGCTGGGTGGCCTGCTTTGTCGGTGGGTGGAGCGGCAACCACCGACGGTGTGGCGCTGGTGGTTTTGGGTGGGGGCGTTCAAGGCCAGTGTGGCACTGGCCTTGTTCATGAATCCGGTGGTTTGAGTCCCCGCCCGGGTCAGTTGGCCCCGTTGCTGGCCTTGACCTTTTCGGTGATGTACGCCAAAGCCTCTTCGACCTGGTCAATCAAAATCAGGCACAGATCGCCCGGTGACAGGCGCGACAGGGCGGTGTCGATGGCATTGAACTCGCCCTGGATGTCTTGCACATGGGTGGTGCGCAGCGCGCCTTGCAGACCTTCGCGCAGCAAACCGATCACCTCGCCGTCTTCGCGCCCGCGTTGGCAAGCGTCTTGGAACAGCAGCACTTCGTCAAATGCTTTGCCCAGAATTTGCGTCTGGTCGCGGATGTCCTGGTCGCGCCGGTCGCCTGCACCACTGATCACCACCACGCGCTTGTTGGCGGGCATGTTCTCCACCGCCTGCACCAAAGCCTGGATGGCGTCCGGGTTGTGTCCGTAATCGGCAATGAGCGTCGCGCCCTGGTAGTCAAACAGGTTGAAGCGACCGGGGACGCCCTGGATGTCGCTGATGAAGGTGGCCAGGCCTTGCGCCATCGCATCCCAGTGCACGTCTACCGCCCAAGCCGCGCCCACCGCGGCCAACACGTTCTCGGTCTGAAAACCGATTTGACCTTGGCGTGTGAGCGGCACTTGGCTCAGCGGGATGCGGAACACCTGTCTGCCTTTTTGGGCCACGATGGCGCCGTCTTCCACATAGACCACGCGCCTGCCCTGGGCGCGGTGTGTGGCCAGCACGGGGTGGTTGGCGTCCAGCGCAAAAAAGGTCACATCGCCCGGGCAGTGCCGGGCCATGGCCACCACGGCCGGGTCATTGGCGTTGAGCACGGCCATGCCCCTGGGGTCCACGTTGAGCACAATCACCCGTTTGAGCACCGACAGGTCTTCCAGGGTGGTGATGTAGTTCAGGCCCAGGTGGTCGCCTGCGCCCAGGTTGGTGACCACGGCCACTTGGCAGCGGTCAAAGGCCAGGCCCTCGCGCAGCAAGCCGCCTCGGGCGGTCTCGAACACGGCTGCGTCCACATCGGGGTGCATCAACACGTTGCGGGCGCTGCGCGGGCCGCTGCAGTCGCCCGAGTCGGTTTGGCGGCCATTGACGTAGACCCCGTCGGTGTTGGTCATGCCCACGCGCAGGCCTTGGGCCTTGAGCAGGTGAGCCGCCAAGCGCACGGTGGTGGTTTTGCCGTTGGTGCCGGTCACGGCAATCACCGGGATGCGGCCGTTGTCGCCATCGGGGAACATGAGGTCAATGACGGCATTGCCCACATCCCTGCCTTTGCCAAACGAAGGGCTGATGTGCATGCGCAGGCCCGGTGCGGCGTTGAGCTCGACGATGCCACCGTTTTGGTCTTCGAGCGGGCGCGAGAGCGATTCGCAGACCACGTCAACGCCGCAAATGTCCACGCCCACCATTTGTGCCGCCGCGATCACGCGGGCTTTGACCTCGGGGTGCACTTCGTCGGTCACATCGGTGGCGGTGCCGCCGGTGGACAGGTTGGCGTTGTTGCGCAAAATCACGCGGCGGCCCTTGGCGGGCACCGATTCGGGCTCCAGGTCTTGCGCATGCAGGCGGCCGATGGCGATGTCGTCAAAACGGATTTTGGTCAAAGATGTCGCGTGACCTTCACCCCGGCGTGGGTCGGCATTGACCAGATCGACCAATTGGCGCACGGTGTGCTTGCCATCGCCCACGACCAGCGGCGGCTCGCGCCTTGCGGCGGCCACCAGTTTGTCGCCCACCACCAGCAGGCGGTAATCGTGGCCGGGCAAAAACTTTTCCACCAGCACGGTGCCATACCGCACAGCGGTGGCATAGGCTTTGTCAAACGCCTCTCGCGCGGTGATGTTGACCGAGACCCCTTTGCCCTGGTTGCCGTCTTGGGGTTTGACCACAACCGGCAGACCGATTTCATGGGCAATGGCCCAGGCTTCGTCCAGGCTCTTGGACGGGCGCCCCATGGGCACGGGCACGCCTGCCGCGTGCAGCAGGCTTTTGGTCAGGTCCTTGTCTTGTGCAATCGATTCGGCAATGGCGCTGGTGGTGTCGGTTTCGGCGGCCTGGATGCGTCGCTGCTTGGCGCCCCAGCCAAATTGCACCATGCTGCCATCGGTGAGGCGACGGATCGGGATCCCGCGCGACATGGCGGCGTCCACGATGGACCCGGTCGAAGGCCCAAGGCGCACGTCTTCGTCGTGTTCGTGCAATTGCGCGATGGCGCCTTCCAGGTCGAAGCCGGCACCTGCTGCGGCGGCCTGACACAGTTGCTCGGCCAGGCTCAGCGCCAAACGACCTACCACTTCTTCGGTGTACTGCACCACCACCTGAAACACGCCGGGCTCCTCGGTGGGCATGGTGCGGCTGAAGGACACCGGGCAGCCTGCGAGCGCCTGCAGGCTCAAGGTCACTTTCTCCAGGGCATGTGCCAGCGTGACGGCCTCGCCTGGACGCTGTCCGTCAAATGGCCCGACCGCTGGAAAGATGCGCCGCAGCTGCTGCTCGACCGGGTGCTGCGCCGACAGGCCGCTGTCTGCGGGGTTGCAGCTGACGATGGCTTCGATGGCGGTGTGTCGGCTCCACAGATTGGGGCCACGCAAAGCGCGAATACGAGAAACTTGCATGAAAGGTGTTTCCAGGGGAAGAAGGGTGGCCAGGGGCGATATTTCAAGCGGTGGGCAAGTTGCCATAACTTTTGATCCCGGCCTTGATCAGATCGGTGCCAATGTCCATCGCCCAGGCTGCGCAGGCGGCCACCAGCATGTCGCTGGTGTTCAGGCTGCCCGTTTTCAAAAGCCGTGCCACGGCTGGGCGTTGGATCGACAACACCAAGTGCTCTTTGGGGCCCTGGGCCAGCACCAGCTGGCCTTCGCGCCAAAAACCCACGCGATGACCTGCACTGCGGTGCGTTTGCAGGCGGGTGTTGTGCTCATCGTCGGCATAGAGCAGCACACTGCCATCGCAGTAATCGGCCAATGCGGCCACTTCGGGGTCGGCGGCGTTCAGCACGGCCGTGCCCTCGGGCAACACCACATCGATTTGGGTGCGGATGTAGCCTGGCATTTTTTCATCACCGCCCGGGTACAGGTCGTCCAGACCGGTGGCGCGGGGCATGCGGGTGACGATGCCAATTTGGCAACGGTCATAGGGCAGGCCTTGGGCCAGCAGATGGCGGGCATCGCTTTCGAACACGGCCGCTTGCACGCCCCGGTTGATCAGCAAACGCTGCGCTTGGGCCCAGTCCATGCCGTCCTGGGTGGGCAGTTGGCGTTGGTTCAAGAACAAGCCGTTGGCGCACGACAGTCCGGTGTGAAGACCCAACAGGTGCAGCAACCACGCGAGCAATTGCGCAGGTTGGGTGGTGTCGCCATCGCCGATCAGGCCCACGACCGGAATGCGGCCATTGTCTTCGGGCTTGAACAGGTGGTTGGCAATGGCCTGGCCCACCGGGCGGGGCTGGCCTGTGGCGGGTTTGAGGTGCATCAGCAGGCCCGGGCCGGCATTGACCTCGACCACCGCGCCGCCTTGCGGCCCCAAGGGCTTGGAGATGTCTTCCACCACCAGGTCAACACCGGCGATGTCCAGGCCCACCACGCGCGCGGCCAGCACCGCTTGGGCGGCCACATCGGGGTGCACCAGGTCGGTCACGTCCATCGACATGTTGCCGGTGCGCATGATGAGCACGCTGCGGCCCGCCTCGGGCACGCTGCCTGCGTTCAGGCCTTGGCGCTTGAGCTCCAGCACCGAGGTGGTGTGGTCTTCCAGGCGGATGGTGTCCAGGGGAAAGTCTTCTTCTTCGCCCCGGCGCGGGTCGGAGTTGATTTGCAGTTCGATCAGTTGTTGCACGGTGTGCACGCCATCGCCCACCACGCTGGCGGTTTCGCCTTTGTTGATCGCCACCACTTGGTTACCCACCACCAGCAGGCGGTGTTCCTCGCCCAAAATGAAACGCTCGACGATGACCTCGCTGCCTTCGGCCAAGGCGATGCCATAGGCCGCTTCGATGTCTTCCTGGCGTGACAGTTCGAGCGACACCCCCCGGGCATGGTTGCCATCGGTGGGCTTGACGCAGACCGGCAGGCCAATGTCCTGGGCCGCGGTCCAGGCCGCTTGCGGGCTGTCGACGATCTGGCCTTCGGGCACGGGCACACCACACATGCTCAGCAGCTGCTTGGTCAGGTCCTTGTCTTTGGAGATGCCTTCGGCAATCGCGCTGGTGCGATCGGTCTCGGCGGTCCAGATGCGACGCTGGCGCTGGCCATAGCCCAGCTGCACCAAGTTGCCATCGTTCAGGCGAATGCTCGGGATGCCCCGGTCGGCGGCTGCATCGACGATGCTGGCGGTACTCGGGCCAATGCACAGGCTGTCCACCATTTGGGTCAGTTGGGCGATGTGCGCAGTGACATCAAAAGCCTGGTCTGAAATGGCGGCCAGAATCAAATCGCGTGCACTGTGCAGGGCCTGACGGCTCACGGCTTCATGACGGGTGCGGATGACAACCTTGTAAACACCCCGGGGCCCAGCTTCGCGGGCTTTGCCAAAACCGGTTTGCATGCCGGCGCGTGTTTGCAGCTCCAGCGCCACATGCTCCAGAATGTGACCCGGCCAGGTGCCTTCTTGCAGCCGCTTCAAAAAGCCGCCACGCTCGCCCACACTGCAGCGGTGCTCGACCAGGCCGGGCAGCCAAGCCGCCAGACGCTCTGCGAAGCCGGGCAGGGTGTTGGAGGGGCAGTCTTCCAGGTCGCCGATGTCGATCAGGGCTTCGATGACCGGGCGGTAAGTCCAGATGTTGGGGCCGCGCAATGGGGTCATGCGCAGGAACTGAATGTGGTGGGGTGTGGGGTGTGCGCTCATGCTTTGGGGGTGCAGCGATAGAATCGTCGCTCGATCGCGGGGATGTCCAGCGTTTGGGCGGAAAGCTCAAGGTTCAACAGGGGCATGGCTTGGACAGGCGGTGTCAACCGGGTTCGAAGTGTGTTTTTTTTCGTCGCGCCACCGGGGCGCAACGGGTTCTTTGGGGTTCAGCCTTCATGTCTTCAGTACTTTCTTCTGCATCTTGGCGTTCGGTTGTGCCGGACGAGTGGCAAGCAGAAGTGCAATCGAGGCTGCAACCCGATGAAAACGCTACAGCCTGGGTTTTGGTTGACCTGAATGCGGCACTGAAGTTCCACAAAATCGCTTTGATTTTGACCGATCGGCGCATCCTCACGGCCCATCTGAGTGAAAAAAATTGGCAAAGCTGGTCCTTGGCACAAGGCCAGCGGTTGCGCCAGACGGACCACGCCGGGGTCGGGCAGCTGGAGTTGAGGGATGTGCAAGGCCGCCTGGCGGTTTGGCGCTTTACGCTGGGCCTGCAAGACGCGGTGTTTCGCTGGGTGGCGCAGTTCGAGGCGCAGCAAAGCCACCGTGCCCAAAGCCCGGACAGTGTGCCCGCCGACCTGCAAGGGCGACCTTTGCAGGCGGCCCATGTGTTGGTGTGCCCGGTGTGCCAGGCCAGCTTGTCCGAGGACGATGACGAGTGCCCTGTCTGCAGCCGCGAAGACCTGAACCCGCCGTCGACCTGGACCCTGCTCAAACTCTGGCGCTTTGCCCGGCCTTACAAGCGCTCTTTGCTGATCGGCTTTTTGCTGACCCTGGCCTCGACCGCCGCCACGCTGGTGCCGCCTTACCTGACCATGCCCTTGATGGACGAGGTTCTGATCCCTTACCAGAACGGGGCCGACATCGACCCGGGCCTGGTGTCCCTGTACCTGCTGGGTTTGCTCGCTTCGGGTTTGCTGGCCTGGGGCCTGGGCTGGGCCAAAACCTACATCCTCGCGCTGGTGTCCGAGCGCATCGGTTCCGATTTGCGCACCAGCACTTATGAGCATTTACTCAAACTTTCGCTGGAGTATTTCGGCGGACGGCGCACCGGTGATTTGATCGCGCGCATCGGCAGCGAAACCGACCGCATCAACGTGTTTTTGTCACTGCACCTGCTGGACTTTGCCACCGATGTGCTGATGATTTTGATGACGGCTGTCATCTTGTTTTACATCAACCCCACGTTGGCGCTGGTGACCTTGTTGCCGCTGCCCTTCATTGGCTGGCTGATCCACGTGGTGCGCGAAAGACTGCGCACCGGCTTTGAAAAAATCGACCGCGTTTGGGCCGAGGTGACCAACGTGCTGACCGACACCATCCCTGGCATCCGGGTGGTCAAAGCCTTTGCACAGGAGGACCGCGAAGCCCAGCGCTTCAAGGACGCCAACGCGCACAACCTGCAAGTCAACGACCGACTCAACCGCGTCTGGTCGCTGTTCTCGCCCACGGTGACACTGATGACCGAAATCGGCTTGCTGGTGGTCTGGGGCTTTGGCATCTGGTTGGTGTCGGACAACCAAATCACCGTGGGTGTGCTGACCGCGTTTTTGGCCTACATCGGGCGGTTTTACAGTCGTCTCGATGCCATGAGCCGCATCGTCTCAAACACCCAAAAAGCAGCCGCCGGGGCCAAGCGGATATTTGACATCCTAGACCATGTCTCCAGCGTGCCCGAGCCGATCAACCCCGTGGCTTTGCCAGCCCATGTCCAAGGCCACATCAGGCTGCGCGATGCGGGCTTTCGTTATGGCAACCGGGCCGTGATCCGCCAGCTCAATCTTGACATCCAGCCCGGCCAGATGATCGGTCTGGTGGGCCACAGTGGCTCGGGCAAGAGCACGCTGGTCAATTTGATCTGCCGCTTTTACGACCTGAGCGAAGGGGCCATCGAACTTGACGGCACCGACATCCGCCAGCTGAAGGTGGCCGACTACCGCCGTCAAATTGGTTTGGTGCTGCAAGAGCCATTTTTGTTCTTCGGCACCATCGCCGACAACATCGCATACGGCAAGCCTGACGCCACCCGTGAAGAGATCGTGGCCGCAGCCCGCGCCGCGCATGCCCACGAGTTCATTTTGCGCATGCCTCAGGGCTACGACTCGCTGGTGGGCGAGCGCGGCCAGGGCCTGTCGGGTGGCGAGCGCCAGCGCATCTCGATTGCGCGGGCCTTGCTCATCAACCCGCGCATCCTGATCTTGGACGAGGCCACTTCTGCGGTGGACACCGAAACCGAAAAAGAAATCCAAAAAGCGCTGGACAACCTGGTGCGCGGGCGCACCACGATTGCCATCGCGCACCGTTTGTCCACTTTGCGCAAGGCCGACCGTTTGGTGGTCATGGACAAAGGGGTGGTGGTCGAAGAGGGCACGCACGACGTACTCATGGAGGCCCAAGGCGCTTACTGGCGCTTGTACGAAGCGCAGCAGCGCCAGGCCGAAGCGGTGGCGGTGCTCGGCGGCAGCGACGAGGACAAAAAGGTGAGCGCATGACCCCGTTTGATTTGCAACGCGATGCTTTTGGCCGTTGGGTGCTGGTCTTGGCCGATGGCACGCGCCACAGCCCGGTGACGGCTGTGCGCGCCTATCCGGTCTCGGCCCCGGACCAAGGCGTGGCCTTGATGGACGCCGATGGTCACGAGCTGCAGTGGGTGCCCAACCTGTTGGCACTCGCGCCTGACCTGCAGGCCACGCTTCGAGAGGCCGTGGACGAGCGAGAGTTTTTGCCACAAATCCTGCGCCTGGACACCGTGAGCAGCCTGCTCACGCCCAGCACCTGGACGGTGCAGACCGATCGGGGCACCACGCAATTCATGCTCAAAGGCGAGGAAGACATCCGCCGCCTGACAGGCACTGTGCTGCTGATCAACGACGCCAATGGCGTGCAGTACATGATCCGAGATTTGGCGGCCATGGACAAACACTCGCGCAAATTGTTGGATCGTTTTCTCTGAGCTTGAGTTTCCCCTCGCGAATGTCCGCCTGAGCCACGGCGCGCATTCGGCCGCAGGGGCAGCCACGGTGATGGCATGCATCACGCTGCTGCATGGCCCTTTAAAACGGCAGGGATCTTTGTGGGAGCGAGCCCCTGC
>NZ_JBILQU010000032.1:0-27707 GCF_044373035.1 Limnohabitans sp.
TATTACCAGCGCCATGTGGTGGGCACGCCGGTGGTGCGCCGCGTCGACGGTGAGCGCATCCAATCGGAAGCCAACTATGCGGTGTTCCGCACCAAGCTCGACAAGGCCAGCACGGTGTTCAATGTGGGCCGCTACATCGACACCATCGTGCCCACCCCCGATGGGCTGAAGTTCGCCGAGCGCTTGTGTGTGTACGACAGCGAAATGATCCCCAACGCCATCATTTACCCGATATGACCATGAACAACTGGACCGACGTGGCCGCCGAGGCCGATTTGTTTGAAGGCGCAGGCATTGCCGTGACGCCCGAGGGGCAGGACATTGCTCTTTTCAAACTCGAAGACGGCGTTTACGCCATCAACAACCTGTGCACCCACGGCAACGCCAAGCTCTGCGATGGCTTTGTTGAAGGCGACCATGTGGAGTGCCCTTTCCATCAAGCGCAGTTCAGCTTGCGCGATGGCTCGGTGGCCTGCGGCCCGGCGACCGAACCGGCCAAGACCTGGCCCGCCAAGGTCGAGGGTGGAAGGGTTTTCCTTCAGTTGGCCTGAGATTTGGGTGGCGTGCGCCTCAGCAGCATCGAGTCGCCATAGCTGAAGAAACGGTAGCGCTGCGCGATCGCGTGGCGGTACAGGCCCATGATGTGTTCGTAGCCCGCAAAGGCGCTGACCAGCATCATCAAGGTGCTTTTGGGCAGGTGGAAGTTGGTGATCAGCCGATCGACCACTTCGAACTCAAACCCCGGCGTGATGAAGATTTCGGTATCGCCGCTGGCCTGATTGAATTTGGCCCACGATTCCAGCGTGCGCACGGTGGTCGTGCCCACCGCCACCACTTGGCCGCCACGTGCCTTGCACGCTGCAATCGCTTGCTGGGTGGCTTCGGGCACTTCGTACCATTCGCTGTGCATGTGGTGTTCGGTAATGTTCTCGGTCTTGACCGGCTGGAAAGTGCCGGCACCGACATGCAGCGTCACGCTGGCGGTGAGTACACCCCGCGCTGCCAAGGCGGCCAACACCCCTTCGTCAAAATGCAGCGCAGCCGTGGGTGCGGCCACCGCGCCGGGGGCGCGCGCAAACACGGTTTGGTAACGCTCGGCGTCTTCTTCGGTGTCGGCGTGATCGGCTGTACCCGCCGGGCGTTCAATGTAGGGGGGCAGTGGCATCACGCCGTGCTTTTCCATCAGCACATGGGGCTCGTCACTGAGCTGCAGGTGAAACAGTGGACCGTTGGCGTCGGGCCAACGGCCCAAGAGCACCGCATCAAAACCGCCGTTGTGGGTGCCGCCCGCCATGTGCATCTTGCCGCCGAGCAGTGGCTTTTTGCTCACCTTCATGTGCGCCACCACCTGGTGGTCCGGCAGCACGCGTTCGATCAGCAGCTCCAACTTGCCGCCAGAGGCCTTCTCGCCAAAGATGCGCGCCTTGACCACCTTGGTGTCGTTGAACACCAGCAGGTCACCCGCTTTCAGCAGGCTGGGCAGTTCGTGAAAAATGCGGTCCACCACCGCAGGTGAAGAGCCATCGAGCAAACGCGAACCGCTGCGCTGGGCAGTGGGGTGCTGGGCAATCAGTTCGGGGGGCAGCGCAAAGTCGAAATCGCTGAGCGTGAAATCCCGACCCGCAGGCTGTGTGAGAGGTGTCAAAGTGGTCATACTTCAGGGCCGAACAGACCCGTACAAAGTGGAAAAAATGGCCATGTCCGAGTGGTTCGGCATGGCCTGCCAAAACCTCAGCGCAAAGTCGCGAAAGGTCACAACCTGCTGGCTGAAGATGCGGTCTGAGCACTCAAATATCAATGTTCCCCGCCCGCAGCGCGTTGCTCTCGATGAAGTGGCGGCGTGGCTCGACTTCGTCGCCCATGAGCATGGTGAACACGCGGTCGGCTTCGATGGCATCGTCGATCTGCACGCGCAGCAGGCGGCGCACGGTGGGGTCCATGGTGGTTTCCCACAGTTGGGCGGGGTTCATTTCGCCCAGACCCTTATAGCGCTGGCGGCTGGTGGTGCGTTCGGCTTCGCTGATGAGCCAATGCATGGCTTGGCGGAAGTCGCCCACTTTTTCTTCTTTCTGGCGCTCGCCTTCACCGCGCAGGGCTTTGGCGCCTTCGCTGAGCAAGCCCCGGAAAGTTTCGGCGGCTTCGGCCAGCGCGCCGTAATCGGCACCGTGCACAAAGTCTTGCGTGATGATGCTGCTCTTGATGTTGCCGTGGTGGCGGCGGCTGATGCGCAGAATCGGTTTGTCGGTGCGCACGTCAAACTCGGCGGCCACTTCGGCAGGGATACCTGTGGTGTTGAGTTCGCGCAGCTTGGCTTGCAGCGCGGGGGCGCAGGCGGCGGCTTGTTCCATGGTGTCGAGGTTGAGCGACACGCCGTCGGCCATGGCGCGCAGGGCTTCTGCGTCCATGAAGTTGGACAGGCGGGCAATGACATGTTCGGCCACTTGGTGCTTGCGGGCCAATGCTTCGAGGGTGTCGCCTGTGAGCACTTGCGGGGCAGCGCCGCCGGTGCTGATGCTGGCGTCTTTGAGCGCGATGCGCAGCAAGAAGCCGTCGAGCGCCGGGCCGTCTTTCAGGTACAGCTCTTCTTTGCCCGCTTTGACTTTGTAGAGCGGTGGCTGGGCGATGTAGATGTGACCGCGCTCGACCAGGTCGGGCATTTGGCGATAAAAGAAGGTGAGCAGCAGGGTGCGGATGTGCGCGCCGTCCACGTCGGCGTCGGTCATGATGATGATGCGGTGGTAACGCAGTTTGTCAACGTTGAAGTCGTCGGTGCCGCTCTTGCCGCTTTCAGCGCTGGCTTTGCCAATGCCGGTGCCAAGCGCCGTGATGAGCGTGACGATTTCGTTGCTGGTGAGCAGCTTCTCGTAGCGGGCTTTTTCGACGTTCAGGATCTTGCCGCGCAGGGGCAAGATGGCCTGGAATTTGCGGTCGCGGCCTTGTTTGGCCGAGCCGCCGGCGGAGTCGCCCTCGACGATGTAGATTTCGCACAGGGCGGGGTCTTTTTCTTGGCAGTCGGCCAGCTTGCCAGGCAGACCCATGCCGTCCAGCACGCCTTTGCGGCGCGTCATTTCGCGGGCTTTGCGGGCGGCTTCGCGGGCGCGGGCGGCTTCGACGATCTTGCCGCAAATGATCTTGGCGTCGTTGGGGCGCTCTTCCAAAAAGTCGTTCAGTGCTTTGGCCACAATGTCTTCCACCGGAGCACGCACTTCACTCGATACCAGCTTGTCTTTGGTCTGGCTGCTGAACTTGGGCTCGGGCACTTTGACGCTCAGCACGCAGCACAGGCCTTCGCGCAAGTCGTCTCCGCTGACTTCGACCTTTTGCTTTTTGGCGATCTCGTTTTTCTCAATGTACTTGCCAATCACGCGGGTCATGGCCGCACGCAAGCCCGTGAGGTGGGTGCCGCCGTCACGTTGGGGAATGTTGTTGGTGAAGCACAGCACCGATTCGTTGTAGCCGTCGTTCCATTGCATGGCCACTTCCACACCGATGCTGGTGCCGGGGATGCCGCCGTAGCTGTCCGCCGGGCGCTCGCCATTGGCGTGGAAGGCGTTGGGGTGCAGCACTTTTTTGTTGGCGTTGATGAAGTCGACAAAGCCCTTGACGCCACCGGCGCCCGAAAAGTCGTCTTCTTTGCCGGTGCGCTCGTCTTTCAGGCGAATGCGCACGCCGTTGTTCAGGAAGGACAACTCGCGCAAACGCTTGGCCAAAATCTCATAATGGAAATCGGTGTTTTGCGTGAAGATTTCGACGTCAGGCAAAAAGTGCACTTCAGTGCCGCGCTTGTCGGTGGCACCGGTGACGCGCATGGGCGAAATTTCGATGCCGTCCACAGTCTCGAGCAAACGGTTTTGCACAAAGCCTTTGGCAAAGTCGATCTGGTGCACTTTGCCTTCGCGGCGCACTGTGAGGCGCAGCCATTTGCTAAGGGCGTTCACGCAAGACACGCCCACGCCGTGCAAACCGCCCGAGACCTTGTAGCTGTTTTGATTGAACTTGCCGCCCGCGTGCAGTTCGGTCAGCGCGATTTCGGAGGCACTGCGCTTAGGCTCGTGCTTGTCGTCCATCTTGACGCCGGTAGGGATGCCACGGCCGTTGTCAGTCACGGAAATCGAGTTGTCGGAGTGGATGGTGACGACGATGTCGTCGCAGTGACCGGCCAGCGCTTCGTCAATCGAGTTGTCGACCACCTCGAACACCAAGTGGTGCAGACCGGTGCCGTCCGAGGTGTCACCGATGTACATGCCAGGGCGTTTGCGCACGGCCTCCAGGCCTTCCAGGATCTGGATGGAGCCTTCGCCGTAGCCTTCGGATGCGCCCGCTTGGTGGGCGTCGATCTTGGGTTGCGCGGTGGTAAAAGCTTCTTCGCTGGGGTTGATGTCGTCGGTCATGTTCAATTTTCTATGTCGCTTGAATGGCCGAAACCCGCGAGGGGTCGCGGGTTTCGATAAGGGGGGCCATAAAGGGGCCGTGAGGGCTTTCGCCTTAAATGCGCATCGGCATCACCACATACTTGAAGTTGTCGTTCTCGGGGATCGTGATCAGCGCCGAGCTGTTGCCATCGGCCAAATCGATGCGGACCATCTCCTGGCCCATGTTGCTGAGCACGTCGATGATGTAGGTGACGTTGAAGCCGATTTCGATGGCGTCGCCGCCGTAATCGATGTCGAGCTCGTCGACGGCTTCTTCCTGCTCGGCGTTGGTGGAGGCCACGCGCAGACTGCCGGGGTCGAGGTTCAGGCGCACACCCTTGAACTTGTCGCTGGTCAGGATGGCGGTGCGTTGCAAACACGACAGCAGCGCCTGACGGCCCAAGGTCAGGTTGTTGCGGTGGCCTTTGGGAATGACGCGGTTGTAGTCGGGGAACTTGCCCTCGACCAGCTTGGTCACGAATTCCATGCCGTCAAAACTGAACTTGGCCTGGTTGTTGGCAAATTGCATCTCGATCGCGCCGTCGGCGTCCGACAGCAAACGCTGCAGTTCGAGCACGGTCTTGCGGGGCAGGATGACTTCTTGTTTGGTGGGCACTTCCACGTCGAGCGTGGCGGCGGTGAAAGCCAGGCGGTGGCCGTCGGTGGCGACCAGGCTCAGCCGGTTGCCTTCGGCCACAAACAGGATGCCGTTGAGGTAATAGCGGATGTCATGCACAGCCATCGCAAACGACACCTGACCGAGCAAAGCTTTGAGGGTTTTTTGCGGCACGCTGAATACGGGCCCGAAGCTGGCGGCCTCTTGCACCAATGGAAAGTCTTCTGCGGGCAAGGTCTGCAAGGTGAACTTGGACTTGCCGCCTTTCAAGATCAGTTTGGCTTGCGAAGACTCAAGGCTTACCGTTTGGTCGGCAGGCATGGTGCGCAGGATGTCGATCAGTTTGCGTGCGCCCACGGTGGTCGTGAAGTCGCCCGGGTCGCCTTCCATTTCGGCCGTGGTGCGAATCTGTATCTCCAGATCGCTGGTGGTCAGTTGCAGAGCGTGACCGGTTTTACGGATCAGCACGTTGGCCAGAACGGGCAGGGTGTGGCGGCGTTCGACAATCCCGGACACGGATTGCAGGACCGACAGCAATTTGTCTTGGGTGGCCTTCAGGACGATCATGGGTCTACCTTTGGTGGTTTTTATCGCTGCAGCTCAAAATTGGGCAAATTTTTCATAACAGCATGCATTTTCGCTCTTTTTTGGACTTAAAACGTGCTGCATGGGGCTCAAATCAGCTAAAAGCGGAGGCGGCTGAACGGGGTGCGAGTGTTCTCAGCCCTTGAGGGACTGTTCGAGCACGTGCAGTTGCTGGTTCAGCTCGGTCAACTGCTGGCGTTCGGCGTTGATCTTGCGCACGGCGTGCAGCACGGTGGTGTGGTCACGCCCGCCAAACAGCTCGCCGATCTCGGGCAGGCTTTTTTGGGTCATTTCCTTGGCCAGGTACATGGCAATCTGTCGCGGGCGGGCAATGCTGGCCGGGCGTTTTTTGCTGTACATGTCCGCCACTTTGATCTTGTAGTAGTCGGCAACGGTTTTCTGAATGTTTTCGACACTGATCTGGCGGTTCTGGATGGACAGCAAATCACGCAGGGCATCGCGGGCCAGCTGGATGGAGATGTCTTTTTGGTTGAACCGGGAGTACGCCAAAATTTTGCGCAGCGCCCCTTCAAGCTCGCGCACGTTAGAGCGCACGTTTTTGGCCACGAAAAACGCCACGTCTTCGGGCATTTCGCTGCCTTCACTGATGGCCTTGTTGATCAAAATGGCCACCCGCATCTCGAGTTCGGGCGGCTCCATGGCCACCGTCAGGCCCGAGTCAAAGCGCGAGACCAGGCGCTCGTGAATGTCGGACAGGCCCTTGGGGTAGGTGTCGCTGGTCATCACGATGTGCGATTTTTTGGCCAGCAGGGCCTCGAAGGCATTGAAGAATTCTTCTTGTGTGCGGTCCTTGTTGGCAAAGAACTGGACATCGTCGATCAACAACAAATCGAGCGAGTGGTAATGGTGCTTGAACTCGTCAAAAGTCTTGCGTTGGTAGGCTTTGACCACATCCGACACAAACTGTTCAGCATGGATGTATAAAACTTTGGCTTCTGGCCGATCGGCCAGCAGCTTATTGCCGATGGCATGCATCAGGTGGGTCTTGCCCAAACCCACGCCGCCATAAATGAACAAGGGGTTGTAAAGCTGCCCTGGCGAGCCCGAGACGTGCATCGCCGCAGCTCGCGCCATGCGGTTGGCGGTGCCCTCGACCAGGTTGTCAAAATTCAGCGCGCTGTTGAGGCGGTTGCGAAAGGTGTTGGCCACCGCTTCTTCGGGCGCAGGGACGGACTCAATCGCAGCTTCCATGGACGAAGGGGTGGAGGCTTTTGTAGGCCTGATGCCGCCTTCGCGGGGAGTGATCGCTAACTCAATCTTGACTGGATGGCCTTGCAGATTTTCCAGCAAAGCGGCCAGACGGCTGGCGTATTGGGCGCGCACCCAGTCGAGTTTGAAGCGGTTGGCGACAAACAAAGTGACGCTCAGCTGGTCCTCTGAGACCTGAGCGCTGAGCGGTTTGATCCAAGTGTTGAACTGCTGTTCGGGCAATTCTCGGGCAAGCTCTTCGACGCAAGCTTGCCACAGCGATTGACCTGCATCCATCTGAAATTCTGGGGTGATTCCCTCGGGCATGTAGTGCTTTTTTATTGTGGACAGTGGGAGTCTGGGAAGGCAAAGTGGGCAGCTTTATCAAGAGCTTATCCACATACCGATTGGGGTCCGGAGGGCGATCATAAACCACATCGATCCGATTGAACCCCGGGCTCACCCTGATGGGAGAAAATACAGTTGATTTGCCGAGGTGGCGAAAGTTTGCGATAATCTTGGGTTTCGCCCAAAGCTAGTTAATGCCCCTGGGCACAAAGGAAGAATTATGAAACGCACCTACCAACCCTCCAAGACACGTCGCGCCCGTACACACGGCTTTCTGGTTCGCATGAAGACCCGTGGCGGTCGCGCCGTGATCAATGCGCGCCGCGCCAAGGGCCGCAAGCGTTTGGCTGTCTAATGCCTTTTCGACCGTGTGGCCGTGGCCTGTCGCCACGGCAGCCGGTTGATCTCAGGGTTTGGCCATCGTGCAGCGTTTAAAAACACGCCCACAGTTTCAGGCCGCCCTGGCGGGTGGAACAGTCTCGCGCACTACGCACTTCGCGTTGCATCGCCTCACATTGACCCGACCCGCAGACACCCCCTCGGCACCTGCTGAACACATTGGGCCTGCACCTTTACCGGACCAGGCCCTTTTTGGCTTGTTTGACGTTTGGCTGGGCGCCATGGTGCCCAAACGCTGGGCGCGGCGGGCGGTGACCCGCAACGCCATCAAACGCCAAATCTACAACGTGAGCGAACACTTTGGTGATCGCCTGCCTGTGGCGGCCCATGTGGTTCGTTTGCGCACCACATTTGACCGCAAGCAATTCATCAGCGCCACATCTGATCCCTTGAAACTGGCCGTGAGGCAAGAGCTTGAGCAATTGTTCGAGCGTGCCGTTCGGCCACAAACCTCCGAGGCTCGCGCATGATCGTTCAGCGTTTATTGATGGGTGTGGTGCGCGGCTACCGCTTGCTGTTGAGCCCTTGGCTGGGATCGTCCTGCCGGTTTGAGCCCACTTGTTCGGTTTACGCTTTGCAAGCATTGGCGCAGCATGGTGCCGCCCAAGGCGCTTATTTGACGGTACACCGTTTGGTGCGTTGTGGCCCTTGGTGTGCCGGTGGTCACGACCCTGTTCCCTCGCAAACGCCTCGCTTGTTCTCTGCTTTGTTTCCTCCTCGTTCGTCAAAGAAGACCCCATGACTGATATCCGCCGTACCATCCTTTGGGTGATTTTTGGTTTTTCCATGGTCTTGCTGTGGGACCAATGGCAGTTGCACAACGGTAAAAAAGCCACGTTTTTTCCCAAGCCTGAAGTAGCGGCTACGGCATCTGCTCCTGCATCTTCGTCTTCGTCTTCGTCTGCGCCTACACCTGCTGCGGCTGCCCAAGCCAATGCTGTGCCAGCAACGTCTGCTGCAGTGACAGCGACGCCGGGTCAGGTGCCCAGCTCGGCGCCTGTGGCTTCGGCTGCGCCGCGCGAGAAGATTGAGGTGGAAACCGATGTGCTCAAGCTGAGCTTTGACTCCGAAGGCGGCTCATTGGTGCGCTCTGAATTCACCCAGCACCGCGACTTGGTGGACCCGAACAAGAACATGGTCTTGCTGGACCAAAGCGCCAGCCGTGTGTACATGGCCCAGACCGGCTTGATTGGCGGCGATTTCCCGACCCACAAAGCCCCCATGGCCTTCAGCGGCGAGCGCAGCCTCAAAGCGGGTCAAAACGAACTGACTTTGCGTTTCGAATCGGCCGAAATGAATGGCGTGGAGCTGGTCAAAACTTACACGCTCAAACGCGGCAGTTACGTGATCGATGTGAAGCACGAAGTGGTCAACAACGGTCAGGCCAGCGTGTCGCCGCAGCTGTACATGCAGCTGGTGCGCGATGGCAACGCGCCCGAAGGCGAGTCGGCGTTCTACTTCACTTTCACCGGCCCCGCGATTTACACCGATGCCAAGAAGTACAACAAGGTGGACTTTGGAGACATCGAAAAGAACAAGGCCGAGATCGACAAGACATCGACCAGCGGTTATGTGGCCATGGTGCAGCATTACTTTGCCAGCGCCTGGTTGTTGCCCGATGGCGTGCAGCGCGAAAACTTTGTGCGCAAAGTCGATACCAACCTGTATGCCGTGGGCATGATCACACCCGTGGCCGATCTGGCACCGGGCCAGTCCAAAACCGTGAGCAACCAGCTCTACAGCGGCCCGCAAGAAGAAAAGGTGCTCGAAGCCTTGTCGCCTGGTCTGGATCTGGTGAAAGACTACGGCTGGCTGGCCATGCTGTCCAAGCCTTTGTATTGGCTGCTGGACCAACTGCACAGCGTGCTGAACAACTGGGGTTGGTCCATCGTCGCCTTGGTGCTCTTGCTCAAGATCGCTTTTTATTGGCTCAATGCCAAGGCCTACGCCAGCATGGCCAAGATGAAGGCCATCAACCCCAAGATCATGGAAATGCGTGAACGCCTCAAGAGCAATCCGCAGCAAATGCAGCAAGAGATGATGAGGATTTATCGCGAGGAAAAGGTCAACCCCATGGGCGGCTGCTTCCCGATCATGGTTCAGATCCCGGTGTTCATTGCCCTGTATTGGGTGTTGTTGTCCAGCGTCGAGATGCGCAACGCGCCTTGGGTGCTCTGGATCCACGATCTGTCGGCACCCGATCCGTATTTCATCTTGCCCTTGGTCATGACCTTGACCACCTTGCTGCAAACGGCCCTGAATCCCGCGCCACCGGACCCGATGCAAGCCAAGTTGATGTGGATGATGCCGCTGATTTTCTCGGTCATGTTTTTCTTCTTCCCGGCGGGTCTGGTGCTGTACTGGATCACGAACAACATTTTGTCGATTGCCCAGCAATGGATGATCAACACCCGCATGGGCGTGCCGCCGCAGTTCAACCTGCCCAAGTTCAAGTAAATCCCTATCCATTCAAAGGGCCGCGCAAGCGGCCTTTTTTTGCTTCACCTCGTTCATTGCCGTCATGCTTGCCCGCCACCAAGAACCCATCGTCGCTATTGCCACCGCACCCGGTCGCGGCGCGGTCGGCATTGTGCGGATATCGGGCCGCCAACTGTCGTCGTTGATTCAGGCGCTGTGCGGGCGGCAACTGAAGACCCGAGAGGCCACCTACCTGCCCTTTGCCGACGCCGATGGCAGCCCGATCGACCACGGCTTGGCGCTGCACTTTGTGGCACCGCACTCGTTCACCGGTGAAGACGTGCTGGAGTTGCAAGCGCACGGCGGGCCGGTGGTACTGCAGTTGTTGGTGGCGCGTTGCCTGCAGGCGGCGGCTGAGACCGATACCGCCACGGGCCAGCCGCGGTTGGCTGGTTTGCGCGTGGCGCAGCCGGGCGAGTTTTCGGAACGCGCTTTTTTGAACGACAAGATTGACTTGGCCCAGGCCGAGGCGATTGCCGACCTGATCGATGCCAGCACCGAAGCCGCAGCGCGCAGCGCCAGCCGGTCTTTGGCAGGTGATTTTTCCAAAGAGATTCATGTGCTGCGCGATGCGCTGATCCACCTGCGCATGTTGGTGGAGGCCACGCTGGACTTCCCGGAAGAAGAGATCGACTTCTTGCAAAAGGCAGATGCACAAGGCCAATTGAATCGCCTGCAAGCGGCATTGAACACGGTGCTGGGCAAAGCCAAACAAGGCGCGCTGCTGCGCGAGGGCATCAAGGTGGTGATCGCAGGCCAGCCCAATGCGGGCAAGAGTTCACTGCTCAACGCGCTGGCCGGGGCCGAGTTGGCCATCGTCACGCCGATTGCGGGCACTACGCGTGATGTGGTGCAGCAAACCATCCAGATCGAAGGCGTGCCGCTGCATGTGATCGACACCGCCGGTCTGCGCGAAGGCGAGGGCGTGGACGAGGTGGAGCAAATTGGCATTGCCCGCGCTTGGGGCCAGATTGAAGCGGCCGATGCCGTGCTGTTTTTGCACGACCTGACGCGTGCAGGCCAAGCCGATTACGACAGCGCCGATGCCGACATCGATGCAGCCTTGAAGACGCGATTGCCCGCCAGCGTGAGCGTGATCGATGTGTGGAACAAAGCCGACGCAGCGAGCAGCGCAAAAGAACGCACGGGCTTGACGCTCTCGGCCCGCACGGGTGAGGGCCTGCAAGCCCTGCGCCAGCAACTGCTGCAGCAAGCCGGTTGGCAACAAGCCAGCGAAGGTTTGTTCATCGCCCGCGAGCGCCATGTGCAGGCCCTGCATCGCGTACGCGAGCATCTTGAAATCGCCAATGCCCATTTGGCCGCGCAAGCGCAAAACCTCGACCTGCTGGCCGAGGAGCTGCGGCTGGGCCAAAACGCGCTCAATGAGATCACGGGCGAGTTCAGCGCCGACGATTTGTTGGGCGTGATTTTTTCGAGCTTTTGCATCGGCAAGTGAGCCAAAGCCAGGCCCTGCGCAAATTTGTCACACACGACTTGGCATACACAAAACACATGCGCTCAGGGAAAGCCCCAAAAAGGTCACTCCTGTGACTAACAGAAAGAGGCCGAAGGCACAAGATAGCCCTTTTGCCAACTCCCACTGCCATGACCGCCGACACCCAGCCCAGCCTCAGCCCCGAGCAAGACGCTTATTTGCGCGAACGCTCGGACTGGATGGGTGCTTATTTGGTGTTGCACGCGTGGGGCGTGATCGCATTGGCCATGGCATTCTTCATCGTTTGGCCCAACCCTTTGAGCTTCATCGTCGCCGTGGTCGTGATTGGCAGCAGGCAGTTGGGTCTGGCGATTTTGATGCACGATGCAGCGCACCGCGCCTTGTTCAAGAACACCCGGCTCAATGACACGCTGGGCGCGTTTTTGTGCGGCTGGCCGGTGGGCGCAAGCCTCACCCTGTACCGCCCCTATCACCTGAGTCACCACCGCCACACCCAACAGGCCGAAGACCCCGACCTGATGTTGTCGGCGCCGTTTCCCATCAGCCAAAGCAGCTTTTGGCGCAAGATGCGGCGCGATATTCTGGGCATCACCGGTTACCAACGGCGCATGGAATCTTTCCGCCTGGAAATGGGCGACAGCCCCAGCCGCTGGCAACGTCTGAAGAACCTGATCGCTGCAGAAAAATACTTCTTCCTCACCCACCTGGCCATCTTCGCCATCACCGCCGCAGCAGGTGTGTGGTGGGCTTTCTTTGCCTTGTGGCTGCTGCCTTTGTTGACCTGGTACCAGGTGATCAGCCGCATCCGCAACATTGCCGAGCATGCGGTGGTCGGCAACAACGACGACCGCTTGCGCAACACCCGCACCACGCTCACGAGCTGGGGCCTGCGCATGGTGCTGGCGCCTTACTGGGTCAATTACCACTTGGAACACCACCTGTTTGTGTTCACGCCCTGCTGGAAGCTGCCAGCCGCCCACCGCATGCTGATTGAGCAAGGCTTTGGCCCGCGCATGGAACTGGCCTCGGGTTATCTGGCCGTGCTGCGCCAAGCGGTGTCCAACCCGCACGACGACCCCGGTCACGGCAAGCCAGGCGATCAGCGCAAACGCGCGGCACTCATCTGACCCCTTCAAAACAAGGACTGAACATGGCACACCGACTCGACCAACAAGTGGCCATCGTGACGGGTGCCAGCCGCGGCATCGGCCGCGCGATCGCCCAGGCCTATGCCGCTGAAGGCGCCAGCCTGTGCCTGATTGCCACCGACACGGCGCGCCTGCAAGAAGTCAAGGACAGCCTGGGCTTGTCTGACGAGCGCATCATGACTTTGGGCCTGAACGTGACCGAGCGTGACGCCTGCTTTGCGGCCGTGGCGCAAGTCGAAGATCGCTTTGGGCGCGTCGACGTGCTGGTCAACAACGCCGGGGTGTACCGGGCCAAGCCTTTCCTCGACTATGCGCCGCAAGATTTTCAGGACATGCTCGATGTGAACCTGTTTGGCGTGCTGCACTTCATGCAAGCGGTATTGCCGGGCATGCAAGCGCGCCGACACGGGCGCATCGTCAACATCGCCTCCACGGCGGGCAAATGGGGCTCGCGCAACCAGGCGGCCTACAACGTGAGCAAGCACGCGGTGGTGGGCTTGACACGCTGCGTCGCACTCGAAGCCAGCCCGCACGCGGTCACGGTGAATGCGATCTGCCCCGGCTTTGTGCAGACCGACATGGTGGAAACGCTGAAAGCACAGGTGGCCCAAAGCTCCGGCATGAGCGGCGACGACATGGTCAAGGCCGCACTGGCGCGGGTGCCGCTGGGGCGGGTGCTGAACCCGGACGAAATCGCGGCCCTGGCGGTCTACCTCGGATCTTACGAGTCACGCGGCATGACAGGGCAGTCCATCTTGCTCGATGGCGGCATGGTCTTGGTCTAGTGGACTGATCGCATCGCATACTTGTCCCATTCACATGAACACTGCTCTCTGGTTGGCGCGCACCGCCGAACGTTACCCTCAGCAAGCGGCCATCGCGCACGGCACCGATGTCTGGTGCGATTACGCCGAATTCGCCCACCGCGCTGCCCGCACGGCCAGCTGGCTGCACGCCCAAGGTGTGCAGCCCGGCGACCGCGTGATGCTGTTCCTCTACAACACGCCCGAATATTTGCCCCTCATGTGGGGCATCTGGTGGGCTGGTGCTGTGGCGGTGCCGGTGAATGCCAAGCTGCACGAACGCGAAGCGGCATGGATCGCCCAGCACAGCGAAGCGCACATCGCTTTTTGCGACAGCGAACGGGCGCAAACTTTCACACAAGCACTGCGCGACTTGGGCGTTGGTACAGCCGTTAAGGCTGACAGCGCATTCATGTTGCAAGCCGAAGGCCCAGAGCTGCCACTGCAAGCCCGCGCGGACGACGACCCGGCCTGGTTGTTCTACACCAGCGGCACCACCGGCAGGCCCAAGGGTGTGGTGCTGTGTGCCCGCCAACTGCGCGGCTGCACGTTGGCGTATTTCGGCTCGGTGCAATCGGTGGAACGTGGGGACACCATGCTGCACCCCGCGCCGCTGTCGCACGGTGGCGGCATGTACCACTTGCCTTATGTGCTGAACGCCGGGCTGAATGTGGTGCCGCGCTCGGACGGCTTTGACCCGCATGAAGCCTTGTTGCTGGCGGCGCACTGGCAACGGGCCTCGTTTTTTGCAGCGCCCACCATGGTGCGGCGGCTGGTGGATGCGGCGCGCAACTTGCCTGAGCGGCCGCAGGGTCTGGCCACCATCGTCTATGGCGGCGGCCCCATGTACCTGGCCGATATCGAAGAAGCCTTGCAGGTCATCGGCCCGCACTTTGCGCAGATTTATGGCCAAGGGGAATGCCCGATGACCATCAGCGTGCTGCCCAAGAGCGATGTGCTGGACACCACCCACCTGCGTTACCGGGAACGGCTGGCTTCGGTCGGGCATGCACAGGCCATGGTCGAGCTCAAGATTGGTGACGAGTCGGGGGCGAGCTTGCTGGTGGGCGAAGTGGGTGAAATTTGCGTGCGCAGCGAGCTGGTCATGGCGGGCTATTGGCGCGACCCGGAGGCCACGGCCAAAGCCATTCGCGACGGCTGGTTGCAAACCGGTGATGTGGGGCGTCTGGATGCCGATGGCTACCTGACCTTGCTGGACCGATCGAATGACCTGGTGATCAGCGGCGGCACCAACATTTACCCCCGCGAAGTCGAAGAAGCCTTGCTCACACACCCGCAGGTGGCCGAGGTGTCGGTGATTGGCAGGCCTGACCCCGAGTGGGGCGAGGTGGTGGTGGCGTTTGTGGTGTGCCGCCAGCCCTTGACTGTGGCCGATTTGGACGCGCATTGCCTGGACCAGGTGGCGCGTTTCAAGAGGCCCAAGCACTACCATTTGGTCAATGCCTTGCCCAAAAACAATTACGGCAAGGTGCTGAAAACCGAGTTGCGCGCCATCGACGCGCAAGGGCTGGAAACGCGGCGGACTTGAGCCGGTATTGATCTGAATTCTTTGTCGCTACTCAGGTGGTGCCAGAACCTTGCAAGCAGCCCTGATTTGGGCTAACCCAATGGCAGCTGCTGAAATGGGAAAGGCTTGCGATTTGTAGACACCAACGAGACAAACCACGGGATAACCATGAAGCAAAAAGTGACGCTCCAGTCTCACAATGGTCCACTTTGTAGAGTTTGAAACATCCGCCGAAAGAAACTGAGCCCTCCAGATGTCCAGCAACACCATCCTTGAAACCCGGAATCTCATCAAAGAGTTCAAGGGCTTTGTCGCCGTCAATGACGTGAGCCTGAGCGTGCAGCGCGGCCAAATTCACGCGTTAATCGGCCCCAACGGCGCAGGCAAGACCACGGTCTTCAACCTGCTGACCAAATTCCTGATTCCCACCAAGGGGCAGATCCTGTTCAATGGCCATGACATCACCGGCGAAAAACCCTCTCAGGTGGCGCGCCGGGGCATCGTGCGCTCGTTCCAGATTTCGGCCACCTTCCCCAACCTCACGGTGATGGAAAACGTGCGCATTGGTTTGCAGCGCGCCACGGGTGTATCGCTGCATTTCTGGCGTTCCGAGCGCAGCCTGAACCAGCTCAACGACAAGGCCATGGCCCTGCTCGACCAGGTCGATTTGGGCAGCATGGCCGATCTTACGGCGGTTGAATTGCCCTACGGCCGCAAGCGCGCCCTGGAGATCGCCACCACGCTGGCCATGGACCCCGAACTGATGCTGCTGGACGAGCCCACCCAAGGCATGGGCCACGAAGACGTGGACCGTGTGACGCAGCTGATCAAAAAAGTCGGCGCCAACCGCACCATCCTGATGGTGGAACACAACATGAGCGTGGTGTCCAAGATTGCCGACACCATCAGCGTTTTGCAACGTGGACAAGTGATTGCAGAAGGACCTTACGAAGTGGTTTCGAAAAATCCCCAAGTTCTGGAAGCCTACATGGGCACCGCCGACAACCAACTGGAGGGTGCCCATGGCTGATTCCAAAGAATTCCTGCGCATCAACAACCTGCAGTCCTGGTACGGCGAGTCGCACATCTTGCATGGGGTGGACATGACCGTCAACGAAGGCGAAGTGGTCACACTGCTGGGGCGCAACGGCGCTGGTCGCACCACCACCGTCAAATCCATCCTGGGCCTGGTCGGTCGACGGACCGGCTCCATCACCATCAGGGGCCAAGAGACCGTGAACTGGGCACCGCACCAGATCGCCAAGTTGGGCATTGGTTATTGTCCCGAAGAACGCGGTATTTTCTCGGCCCTGACCTGCGAAGAAAACCTGCTGCTGCCGCCCGTGATCGCCCCGAACGGCATGTCGGTGGAAGAAATCTACGACATGTTCCCCAACTTGCTGGAGCGCCGCAACAGCCCTGGCACCCGCCTGTCAGGTGGCGAGCAGCAAATGTTGGCGGTGGGACGCATCCTGCGCACGGGCGCGCGGTTTTTGCTGCTCGACGAAATTTCCGAAGGCCTGGCCCCGGTCATTGTTCAAGCCTTGGCCCGCATGATCAAGGCCCTCAAGGCCAAGGGCTTCACCATCATCATGGTGGAACAGAACTTCCGGTTTGCCGCGCCCTTGGCGGATCGGTTTTACGTGATGGAACATGGTCAGATGGTGGAGACCTTCAGCTCGCAAGAGCTGTCCGCCAAAATGGGCATGCTGCACGAGTACCTGGGTGTGTGATTTTTTTTCTAACTGGAGATAACACGATGAAACGCAAACTTCTTTCCCTCGCCGCCGTGGCCGCTTGCGCCTTTGCAGGCTCAGCCCAAGCACAAATCTCTGACGGCATCGTCAAGATCGGCGTGCTCAACGACATGTCGGGCTTGTATTCGGACATCACCGGTCCCGGCTCGGTGACTGCGGCCCGCATGGCCGTCGAGGACTACATCAAAGCAACCAAGAGCACGCTCAAAGTCGAAATCGTCGGCGCCGACCACCAAAACAAACCCGATGTGGGCTCCAACGTGGCTCGCCAATGGTTTGACACCGACAAAGTCGACATGATCGCCGATGTGCCCACGTCTTCGGTCGGTCTGGCTGTGGCCAAAATTGCCAGCGACAAAGGCAAACTGCACGTCAACTCAGGTTCGGCCACGGCCGATCTGTCGGGCAAGGCCTGTAACGCCAACACCATCCACTGGGCTTATGACACCTGGATGCTGGCCAACGGCACCGGCAAAGCCATTGTGAAAAGCGGTGGTGACACCTGGTTCTTCCTGACCGCCGACTACGCTTTCGGCCACGCCCTGGAGCGCGACACCGAAGCCGTGGTGAACAAGAATGGCGGCAAAGTGGTCGGCAAAGTCCGCACACCTTTCCCGACACAAGACTTCTCTTCTTTCTTGCTGCAAGCCCAAGCCTCCAAAGCCAAGATCATTGGCCTGGCCAACGCGGGTGGTGACACCACCAACTCCATCAAGCAAGCGGCCGAGTTCGGCATCACCAAAGGCGGTCAAAACCTGGCTGGCTTGCTGGTGTTCCTGCCTGACGTGCACTCCCTGGGTCTGAACATCGCGCAAGGCCTGATGCTGACCGAAACCTTCTACTGGGATCTGAACGACAACACCCGCGCTTTCAGCAAGCGTTTTGCAGCACTCCAGGGTGGCAAATACCCATCGATGGTGCAAGCCGGTGTTTACTCCAGCGTGATCCATTACCTGAAGGCTGTGGATGCGGCCAAGACCGATGACGGCAGCAAAGTCGCCGCCAAGATGAAAGAGCTGCCCACCGACGATCCTTTGTTCGGCAAAGGCACCGTACGCGCTGACGGTCGCAAGATTCACCCGGCCTACCTGTTCCAGGTCAAGAAGCCTGCCGAATCCAAAGGCCCATACGACTACTACAAGCTGGTGGCCACCATCCCTGCCAACGAGGCTTTCCGCCCCCTGGCTGAGAGCGAGTGCCCGCTGGTCAAGAAGTAATTTCAACCCTTTGTTCAAGCAAGTCGATACATCACCATGGAAATCTTTGGCATACCCTCGCAAGCCCTGTTCGGGCAATTGCTGATCGGGCTGATCAACGGCTCTTTTTACGCATTGCTCTCGCTGGGCCTGGCCGTGATTTTCGGCTTGTTGAACATCATCAACTTCACCCACGGCGCCCAGTACATGCTGGGCGCCTTTGTGGCCTATTTGTCGCTGACAAAGCTGGGCATCAACTACTGGGTGTCCCTCATCCTGACACCCATCCTGGTGGGCGCCACCGGCATGCTGATTGAGCGCACCATGCTCAAACAGCTTTACAAGCTGGACCACCTGTATGGCCTGCTGCTCACCTTTGGTCTGGCCTTGATCATTCAGGGTTTGTTCCGACACGAATTCGGCTCTTCGGGCATGCCTTATCCGGTGCCCGAGGTCTTCAAGGGCGCCTACAACACCGGCTTCATGTTCCTGCCCAAGTACCGCGCTTGGGTCATCGTGGCTTCGCTGATCGTGTGCTTGTCCACCTGGTACGTGATCGAGCGGACCAAGCTGGGCGCTTATCTGCGCGCCGCCACTGAAAACCCCAGCCTGGTGCAGGCTTTTGGCGTCAACGTGCCCCGCATGATCACCTTGACCTATGGCTTCGGCGTGGGCTTGGCGGCTTTTGCCGGTGTGATGGCTGCGCCCATTTACCAGGTCAACCCGACCATGGGCGCCGACATCATCATCGTGGTGTTTGCGGTGGTCGTGATTGGCGGTATGGGCTCCATCATGGGTGCGATCCTCACCGGTTTTGGCTTGGGCCTGATCGAAGGTTTGACCAAGGTTTTTTACCCAGAAGCCTCCAGCACGGTGATTTTCATCATCATGACCATTGTTCTTTTGATCAAGCCTGCAGGCCTGTTCGGCACCCAGAAGTAAGACCATGACCACTGTCTCGACCCCCTCACTCAAGACCCAGTCGTTCACCCACCAGTGGGTGGCTTTTGCCATCATGGTGATGGTGCTGGTCATCGCCCCGATCTGGGTGTACCCCATCTTCCTGATGAAGGTCATGTGCTTTGCCTTGTTTGCATGCGCCTTCAACCTGCTGATTGGTTTTGGCGGCCTGCTCTCGTTTGGCCACGCCATGTTTTTGGGCACCGCAGGTTATGCCGCCGCCCACGCGGCCAAAGTCTGGGGCTGGAACCCCGAGCTGGCGGTGCTGTTTGCCACCGCTTGCTCTGGCTTGCTGGCGCTGGTGACCGGCATGCTGGCCATTCGCCGGCAAGGCATTTACTTTGCGATGATCACCTTGGCGTTTTCGCAGATGGTGTTCTTCTTTTACCTGCAAACGCCCTTCACAGGCGGTGAAGACGGCATCCAGTCGGTGCCTCGCGGCAAGCTGTTTGGCGTGTTCGATTTGTCTGAGAACTCGGCCATGTACATGTTTGTGCTGGCGATTTTCCTGGCCGGTTTTGCCCTGATTTGGCGCATCATTTATTCGCCTTTCGGCCAGATCCTCAAAGCCATCCGCGAAAACCAGGACCGCGCCATTTCGCTGGGTTACGACACCGACATGTTCAAGCTGATTGCTTTTGTGATCTCGGGCGCTTTGGCGGGCACCGCCGGGGCGACCAAGTCACTGGTGTTCCAGTTGGCCTCGTTGACCGACGTGCATTGGTCCATGTCGGGCGAGGTGGTCTTGATGACCCTGCTGGGCGGCATGGGCACTTTGTTTGGCCCTGTGGCTGGCGCTGCGGTCATCGTCAGCATGCAAAACTATTTTGCCCAATTCGGTGCATGGGTCACCATCATGCAAGGCGTGATCTTTGTGGTCTGCGTGCTGGCTTTCCGCCGGGGCATCATTGGCGAAATCGCCAACTGGATCAAGAAGCCGCTGTGATGCAGCGTCACTGAGCTGCGGCTCAACAGCAAAAAACCGCTCCTTGGAGCGGTTTTTTGTTGGCAGCAAAGCCGTTCAGCGCATGAATTTTTTCACGTAATCCGCGCCCAAGCCCACCGCCTCAAAGTGGGCCCGGTACTTCTCGATGCGGGTGAACACATCGTCATAACCCGTGGCGTTGCCTTGCGTGTCCACGTACATCAAGGCGCCATGCACGGTGAACATCGTCACCATGTCCTGGCAATCATCGGGCACCACCAGGGTGTGGGTTTCACCCGGGGGCTCGAACACATAGCTGCCTTCTTCGGCCACCCAGTCGTGTTCCAGGTACAACCATTTGCCGCGCAGCACATGGGCATGCACCTGGCCCGAATGGCGGTGGCGCTGCAACAGGCCCGAGCGCTTGACTTTGAGCAGGTGCACGTAAAAGCCACCCGTCACGTTCAGGTGCAGCGGGCGTGACCAAATGCCCGGAGCCACCGGGGCCCACAGGCGTTCGTCTTCGGTTTGCACGTCGTGCACCACCATGTCGGGGGCCATGCCCCAAGGTTGGGGTTTGGCGTAAGGCACGCGGTCGTCGGCGACCGCTGCTGGGGTGTGGGGTGCATTCATGGCAAGGCGTACAAATAGTTGAGGAGCACAGCTTAAAACGGGCCGCCTGGCCTGTCTGCGTCGTGCGCGACACCTGCCACAGCGCTCAATGTCCTTCGAACGACACCAGTGTGAACAGATTCAAGCCGCTGTCCCGGATCCGCTGGGAGCCTCCCAGCTCGGGCAAATCCACAATGGCCGCCCCTTCAACCACCGTAGCACCGAGTTTTTCAAGCAGCTTTTTGCCCGCCAGCATGGTGCCGCCCGTGGCGATCAGGTCGTCGATCAGCAGCACCCGTTGACCCGCCTTCACCGCGTCGGTGTGCAGCTCGACCGTGGCGCTGCCGTACTCCAGCTCGTAGGTTTCTTCCACCGTGGTGAAAGGCAGCTTGCCTTTTTTGCGGATGGGCACAAAGCCCAGACCGAGTTCATAGGCCACCACCGAACCCAAAATGAAGCCCCGTGCATCCAGCCCTGCCACCACATCCGGACGCAAGGCGGGGTGCATGTAGCGGTGCACAAAGGCGTCGATCAGCACCCGGAACACGCGCGGGTCTTGCAGCAGCGGGGTGATGTCACGGAACTGCACGCCCGGCGCGGGCCAATCGGGCACCGTGCGGATGTGGCTTTTCAGATAATCGTTGACGTTCAAATCGTCCATGTCTTCAGCCTTGCAGGAGTTTTTCTTCGGCCACCGCCAGCGTTTGGGATTTGCCCGACAGCACCAGCGTGTCGCCCGCGTACAACTCGGTGTCTTCGCTCACGCTTTCGGGTTGGCCATTGGCGCGGCGCAGGTTGACCACGCGCACCCCCATGGCATGAAAGGCCAGGTCTTTCACCCGCTTTCCCAGCCAGGGCGAGGCCATGGGCAGACCCACCGTGGTCAGGCGTTCGTGGTCAATCTCGTCCAGCGTGTCGTCGTCGGCTCCGTGGAAATACCCTCGCAGCAGGTTGTAGCGGGCGTCGCGCTGGTCTTGCACGATGCGGATCACGCGGCGCATCGGCACACCCACCAGCGCCAGCGCATGGCTGGCCAGCATGAGGGAACCCTCGATCGCCTCCGGCACCACTTCAGTGGCACCAGCGGCCAGCAATTTTTCCAAGTCCAGGTCGTCTTGCGTGCGCACGATCACCGGCACCTGCGGAGCGTGGCTGTGGGTGTGGTCCAGCACCTTCATGGCAGCGGGCACGTCCAGATACGTGATCACCACCGCGCTGGCGCGGGCCAGGCCTGCGGCCATGAGCGATTGCAAGCGCCCCGCGTCGCCAAATACCACCGAATCTCCGGCCGCAGCGGCCTGACGCACCCGGTCAGGGTCCAGGTCGAGCGCCATGTAAGGGATGTTTTCTTTGTCGAGCATGCGCGCCAGGTTCTGGCCGCAACGCCCGTAGCCGCAAATGATGACGTGTTTGCTGGTGCTGATCGACTTGCGGGCAATGGTGGTCATTTGCAGGGACTGCTGCAGCCACTCGCCGGCCACCACCTTGAGCACGACGCGTTCGCTGTGCATGATGATGAAGGGCGTGGCCATCATGGACAGCACCATGCTGGCCAATACTGGGTTGAGCAAGGCGGGCGGAATGATGTTGCTCTGCGCCCCGAGTGTGAGCAACACAAAACCGAACTCACCCGCCTGTGCCAGATACAAACCGGTGCGCAGCGCCACCCCATTGGGCGCACCCGTGAGCTTGGCCAATGCGGTCACCAAAACCAGCTTGAAAATCACCGGCAAGGTGGTCAGCACCAGCACCAAGGGCCAGCGCTCGACCACGATGTGCCAGTCCAGCATCATGCCGATGGTGATGAAAAACAGGCCCAGCAACACATCGTGGAAGGGCCGGATGTCCAGCTCCACTTGGTGCTTGTATTCGGTCTCTGAAATCAGCATGCCCGCAATGAAAGCCCCCAGTGCCAAGCTCAGACCCGCTATTTCGGTGATCCAGGCCAGGCCCAGCGTGACCAGCAACAGGTTCAGCACAAACAGCTCCTCGCTCTTGCGCCGCGCCACCAGGGTCAGCCACCAGCGCATCACGCGCTGCCCGCCCGTCATGAGCAAGGTGATCAAGACCGTGGCTTTGAGCGCGGCCATCAGCAAGGCGGTGAGCATTTCGTCGGCCGGGGCGCTCAGGGCCGGAATCATCACGATCAGCGGCACCACCGCCAAATCCTGAAACAGCAGCACGCCCACCACGCGTTTGCCGTGCTCGGACTCCAGCTCCAGCCGGTCGGCCACCAGTTTGATCACAATCGCTGTGCTGCTCATGGCCATCGCGCTCGACAGGGCCAGCGCGGTTTGCCACTCCATTTTCCAAAGGGTGGGTGCCATCGTGGCCACAAACAAGGAAAATACCGTCACGATCACCAGCGTGAGCAGCACCTGCAGCAGGCCCAGGCCAAACACATGTTTGCGCATGGAGCGCAACTTGGGCAGGTTGAACTCCAGCCCGATGACAAACATCAAAAACACCACGCCAAATTCGGCCAGGTGTTTCACGCCCTCGGAGTTTTGCGCCAGTGCCAGCGCATTGGGGCCAATCAGCACCCCCACCGCCAGATAGCCCAGCATGGGCGGCAGCTTGAGCATGCGGCAGCCCACCACACCCAGCACGGCGGCCAGCAAATACAACAGGGTCAACTCCAAAGCGCTCATGGGTCCATATTAACAAGCGCGCATGGCCCCGTATTCAGCAACCGCGCCATTTACAAGGGCCATGTGCTGCGCCCGATAAAATACAAAACATGCTTGCCCATTCTGCCCACACCCTGCAACTCGCCCGCGAGACCCTCGACATTGAGGCCGCAGCCCTGCTGCAACTCAAATCACGCTTGGACGAGCGCTTTGTCCAAGCCGTGAACTTGGTGCTGGGCGTGCAAGGCCGCGTGGTCGTCACTGGCATGGGCAAGAGCGGCCACATTGGCCGCAAGATTGCCGCCACTCTGGCCTCGACCGGCACCCCGGCCATGTTTGTGCACCCTGGCGAGGCCAGCCATGGCGACCTGGGCATGATCAAAACCGTGGATGTGGTGCTGGCCATCTCCAACAGCGGCGAGAGCGACGAGCTGGTGGCCATCTTGCCGGTGCTCAAGCGCCAGGGCGTGCCCCTGATCGCGCTGACCGGCGGCCTGCAGTCTTTCCTGGCCCGCCATGCCGACGTGGTGCTGGACTGCTCCGTCGACAAAGAGGCCTGCCCTTTGAACCTGGCCCCCACCGCCAGCACCACCGCTCAGCTGGCCATGGGCGACGCGCTGGCCGTGGCCCTGCTCGACGCCCGGGGCTTCAAGCCCGAAGACTTTGCCCGCTCGCACCCGGGTGGTTCGCTGGGCCGCAAGCTGCTCACGCATGTGGGCGATGTGATGCGCAAAGGCACCGATGTGCCGCAAGTTGGGCCTGATGCCGAATTCACCGCCCTGATGCGCGAGATGAGCAGCAAGGGCTTGGGTGCCACCTCGGTCACCGATGCCGATGGCCGCGTGCTGGGCGTGTTCACCGATGGCGATCTGCGCCGTTTGATTGAAAAAGGCGTGGACCTGCGCAGCCTGAGCGCCCGTGACGTCATGCACCCCAATCCGCGCACCATCCGCCATGACGCGCTGGCCGTCGAAGCCGCCGAGATGATGGAGCTGTACCGCATCACCAGCATCTTGGTGGTCGACGCGCAGGGTTTGTTGTGTGGCGCCATCAACTCCAACGACCTGATGCGGGCCAAGGTGATCTGAGATGCCAACCCTGAAAACGCTCACCCCCGCCCTGCATTACCCGCCCGAGTTGTTGCTGCAAGCGCAAGGCATTCGCGTGGCATTCTTCGACATCGACGGCGTGCTGACCGACGGCGGGCTGTATTTTTCTGAAAGCGGTGAGACCCTCAAGCGCTTCAACACGCTGGACGGCCAGGGCCTGAAGCTGCTGCAAAAGGCCGGCATCACGCCGGTGGTCATCACCGGCCGCGACTCGGCCCCGCTGCGCTTGCGCCTGAAGGCGCTGGGCATCACCCACGCCCGCTTTGGCACCGAAGACAAGCGCCCTGCGGCCGAGGCCTTTTTGAGCGAACTGAACCTGAGCTGGGCCCAAGCGGCCGCCATCGGCGATGACTGGCCCGATTTGCCTGTGATGCAACGCGCCGCTTTTGCTTGTGCCCCGGCCAATGCCCATGCCCAGGCCAAAGCCATCGCCCACCACACCACTGCCGAGCGCGGCGGCGAAGGCGCGGCCCGCGCCTTTTGCGATCTGCTGCTGGTGGCGGGCGGTCACTACGCCGCCTTGCTCACGCAAGTGGGGGTGCACGACCACCCGGGCGCATCGGCATGAACTTGCTCATGCGGCTGCGCCGCACCCTGGACCGGTTGACGATTTACCTCCCCTTGTTTCTGTTTGCCATTTTGGCTTTGGGCAGCTGGTGGCTGGTGCGCAGCGTGCCCGAGCTGATGCCGCCCGGCATTGACCCCCAGCTGCGTCAGGACCCGGATTTCCGGCTCGATCAATTCACGGTCAAATCCTTTGACGCCACAGGCCGACTGACCCGCGAAATCAGTGGGCAAAGCGCCACCCACTTTCCGGCCACGCAAAGCCTGCACATCGAGGGCGTGCGCATTCTGGCTGAAAACGAGGCGGGCACACGGCTGACGGCCCAAGCCCAAAAAGGTATTTCCCGTGAGGCCGATCAACAGGTGACCCTGACCGGCCAAGCGCAGGCAGTCAGACAGGCAGACGCTCAGGGCCCGCGCGTCGAGCTGCGTGGTGAAACATTCACGGTGGGGTTGGAAGACGAGCGGCTGGTTTCGGACCAGCCGGTGCGCATCACACGCGGCGCTGAAGTGTTCACGGCCCAAAGCATGAACTTTGACACCCGAAGCGGTCATTACGAGCTGCAGGGCCGCGTGCGCGCCGTTTTGCCACCAAGGCAAACCCCTTAAAGGGACCACAAAACCGGAACAAGCCCGACTCCAACCCGTCGAAACCCCGGCGGATGGGGCCAGATTTTTCTGGAGGTTCGCGCCACGCAGGGCGTCAGAAACGACAAAGCCCTGCAACGCAGGGCTTTGGGCTTTCATGGGCTGAGTGATCAGCCCATGGGCTCAATCAGTAGTCGCCACCGCCTTCGCGACCACCTTCACGACCACCTTCACGGCGACCACCACCACGGGGGCCTGCGCCGTAGGGGCTTCTGAAGCCGCCACCTTCACCACGACCGCCGCCACCGCCATCGCCACGACCGCTGCCGCCGTATCCGCCGCCGCCTTCACGGCCGCCGCCATAGCCGCCACCGCCTTCACGACCGCCGCCGAAGCCGCCACCGCCGCCGCCGTAACCACCACCACCGCCGCCACCGAAACCAGCGCCGCCGCCTTCACGGCGAGGGCCGCCGAAGCCACCGCCGCCGGACCGTGGAGGGCGTGCTTCCATCGGACGTGCTTCGTTCACGACCACGTTGCGGCCGCCCAAAGGCTGGCCATTCATGCCGTTGATCGCGGCTTGGGCTTCGTTATCGTTGCCCATTTCCACAAAGCCGAAGCCTTTGGAGCGGCCCGTATCGCGTTCCATCATGACTTTGGCGCTGGTCACAGCACCGAATTCACCGAAGGCTTGTTCCAGATCACCGTCTCGCACCGAGTAAGGCAAGTTGCCGACGTAAAGTTTGTTGCCCATGAAAGGGACTCCTCAAAACACAAAGATAAAAGCGATGGAGTTCCGAAAGCGCATTCAACAAACCTGAAAACTTCGGAAGGAAAGCGAAACTGACCTGTTCACCGCAAACTGGACTTCAATGAAAATGCCGCTGAAGCCTGTTCACTATCTTCGAGAAAACAAAAATAAATGCAAGGCATTTTCTCTAAATGCCCTGAAAAACGTGTTAGGCGACACAGATTTGTTGTTTTACCAACTCACTTCCCGCTCGGGCGAGGCGCTGATTTTGTGAATCGTCAAATCGGCCCCGTCATATTCTTCCTCGGGGCTGAGTTTCAATCCGAGGGTAATTTTCAATATCCCGTAAATCGCCACACCCCCCAACAGGGCCCAGGCTACACCGAGGCCAGTGCCGATTAACTGCGCGCTCAGGTTGACGCCGCCCAAGCCGCCCCAACTGCTGGCCCCAAAAATGCCCGCCGCAATACCACCCCAAGCACCGCAAATGCCATGCAAGGGCCACACGCCCAGCACATCGTCGATCTTCCATTTGTTCTGGGTCAGGGTGAACATCACCACAAACAAGGCCCCGGCCACAGCACCGGTGACCAGCGCACCAAATGGATGCATCAAATCGGAGCCTGCGCACACCGCCACCAAACCGGCCAAGGGACCGTTGTGCACAAAGCCGGGGTCGTTCTTGCCCAAAACCAAAGCCGCCAATGTGCCACCCACCATGGCCATCAAAGAGTTGACCGCCACGAGGCCCGAAATTTTGTCCAAGGTCTGGGCGCTCATCACGTTGAAGCCAAACCAGCCGACGATCAGGATCCACGAGCCCAAAGCCAAAAACGGAATGCTCGACGGGGGATGTGCCGAAACTTCGCCGTTTTTACGGTAACGGTTGTAGCGCGCCCCCAGTAAAACGACCGCAGGCAAAGCGATCCAGCCGCCCATGGCGTGGACCACCACCGACCCCGCAAAGTCATGGAACTCATCGCCCGTGAGCGCCTTGATCCAGGCCTGCACGCCAAAATGCTGGTTCCAGACAATGCCCTCAAAGAAGGGGTAGACAAAGCCCACGATCACCGCTGTGGCGATCAGTTGCGGCCAGAACTTGGCGCGCTCGGCAATGCCGCCCGAAATGATGGCGGGAATGGCGGCGGCAAAGGTCAGCAAAAAGAAGAACTTGACCAGGTCATAGCCACTTTTGGCGGCCAGTTGTTCCGCCCCCACAAAGAAGGTGGTGCCATAAGCCACGCTGTAACCGACCACAAAATAAACCACGGTGGACACTGAAAAATCCACCAGGATTTTGACCAGCGCATTGACCTGGTTCTTTTTGCGGACCGTGCCCAGCTCCAGAAAAGCAAAACCGGCGTGCATGGCCAACACCATGATGCCGCCCAACAATATAAAAAGCGCATCTGCGCCCTGTTTTAGTGCTTCCACGGTCGTCCTTTGAGGATTTTTGATTTGATTTGGTGCATTTCGAGGGCGATTCACCCCTGCGCACCAAAGAAAAGCAAGAAACGCACCCAAAGTAAGTCACAAGCGCCTGAGCGATCGTCACGCCCCCAAACCGGTGCACAGGTCCCTCACGTAAGATGCGCACCTCTCACCGATTCAGTGTTCAGGCTTAAGCCCCCAC
>NZ_JBILQU010000033.1:0-27470 GCF_044373035.1 Limnohabitans sp.
TGGGTGCGGACCACCTGAGCGATGTGGTGTTTGTGGACCAGTCACCGATTGGCAAAACCGCCCGCTCCAACCCGGTGAGCTATGTGGGTGCATGGGATGCGATCCGCGAGATTTTTGCCACCGCGCCTTTGTCGCGCCAGCGCGGCTACACCGCCAGCAAGTTCAGCTTCAACGGCGGTGACGGGCGCTGCCCCACTTGTGGCGGCTCGGGTTTTGAGCACGTCGAGATGCAGTTCTTGAGCGATGTGTATTTGCGTTGCCCCGACTGCGATGGCAAGCGGTATCGCCCCGAGATTTTGGAAATCACCGTCGAACGCCAAGCCATCGGCGGCATGGTGCGCCACCTGAACGTGGCCGACGTGCTGGCCCTCACGGTGAGTGAAGCCGCCGCTTTGTTTGCGCAAGACCGCGACGTGATCCGTGCCCTGCAACCCATCGTGGATGTGGGCCTGGAATATGTGCGCTTGGGCCAACCTGTGCCCACGCTGTCGGGTGGCGAGGCCCAGCGCTTGAAGCTCGCAGGCTTTCTGGCCGAGGCCGCCAAGAGTGCGTCCAAAAGCCGCCAGAGTCTGTCGCGCAAAGGCACGCTGTTTTTGTTTGACGAGCCGACCACCGGTTTGCACTTTGACGACATCGCCAAGCTCATGCGCGCTTTGCGCAAGCTGCTCGAAGCGGGGCATTCGCTCGTCGTCATCGAGCACAACCTGGATGTGATCCGTGCCAGCGATTGGCTGATTGATCTGGGGCCAGAAGGTGGTTATGCCGGTGGCCTGATCGTGGCGGAGGGCACGCCCGAAGACGTGCGTCAACACGCGACATCTCACACCGGGCTGGCGCTGCGCGAGTACGCCGAGTCCATGGGGGAGGTGTTGGGTGTGGCTGAGCGTTTGAGCACTTATGGGGGCGAGGGTGGTCGATCGAATGTCTATGGGGGCGAGGCTGCGGTGTCAGTGGGGTCCTCATACGGCGGGGGTACGCCAAAATCGTCACCCTCTGACACCGCAGCCTCGCTGGCGAGCGTTCGGGGTCGCGAGGCTGCAGGATCTCTCGCAATACCTGCCAAACGCGCGCCTGTTTTGAACAACAACATTCAGATCGTCAACGCCAAAGAGCACAACCTCAAAAACCTGAGCGTGGACATTCCCCGCGGCAAGTTCAACGTGGTCACCGGCGTCAGCGGTTCGGGCAAGTCCACGCTGGCGTTTGACATCCTGTTCAACGAAGGGCAGCGCCGCTATCTGGAAAGCCTGAACGCTTATGCCCGAAGCATCGTGCAGCCCGCAGGCCGCCCCGAGGTCGATGCGGTGTATGGCATTCCGCCCACCGTGGCCATTGAGCAGCGTTTGTCGCGCGGTGGTCGAAAATCCACCGTGGGCACCACCACCGAGGTTTGGCACTTCTTGCGTCTTTTGTTCGTGAAGCTCGGCATTCAGCACTGCGTGCACGACAACACACCCGTGCAGCCGCAAACGCCCGACAGCATCATTGCCCAGTTGATGACGCAGTTCAAGGGCCAGCACATTGGCCTGCTGGCGCCGCTGGTCGTCAACCGCAAGGGCGTGTACACCGAGCTGGCCGATTGGGCGCGGCCGCGGGGTTACACGCACTTGCGCGTGGACGGCGACTTTTTGCCCACGCAAGGTTTTCCGCGCATTGACCGGTTCAAAGAACACAACATCGAGTTGCCCGTGGCGAGCCTGGATGTGTTGCCCGCCCAAGAAACCGCGCTGCGCCAAGTCCTGACCAAAACGCTGGAGCACGGCAAAGGCGTGGTCCATGTGCTGAGCGATCTGGACGGTTTGCGTGAAGCCATGTTCAGTGGCGAGTCCACCGCCCGCATCGGGCAGCACCGCGTTTTCTCCACACTGCGCGCTTGCCCCGCATGCGACACCTCGTATGCCGAACTCGACCCACGTCTGTTTTCGTACAACAGCAAACATGGCTGGTGCCCCGACTGTGTGGGCACGGGCGTCAAGCTCAGCAAAGACGAACGCCAAGTGTTCGACGACTCGGTGCGCGACGACAAAGACAAGGGCCGCGAGCAGACCTTTGCTGAGCCCGAGATCGAAGACCTGGCCAATGTGGCCTGCCCCCGCTGCGAAGGCACCCGTCTGAATGCCACGGCGCGTGCTGTGCGTTTGGGCGCAGCCCCAGGCCAGGGCTGGCGCATCACCGACATCGCCAGTTTGTCGGTCACCGATGTGCGGCAATGGGTTGACAAGCTGCACCTCACCGGCCGCGACGCCGACATTGCCCGCGATCTGGTGCCCGAGATCAAGAGCCGCCTTGAATTTTTGGAAGAAGTGGGCCTGGGTTACCTCACGCTGGATCGGGGTGCGCCCACGTTGTCGGGCGGCGAGGCGCAGCGCATTCGCCTGGCCGCGCAACTGGGCAGCAACTTGCAAGGCGTGTGCTACGTGCTGGACGAGCCCACCATTGGCCTGCACGCGCGCGACAACCGGATTTTGCTCAACGCTTTGCAAAGCCTGAGCGACAAGGGCAACACGCTGGTGGTGGTGGAGCACGACGAAGACACCATCCGCCGCGCCGACCACATCATCGACATCGGCCCGAGTGCTGGCAAACGCGGTGGCCGCTTGGTGGCCCAAGGGTCGGTGGCTGACATCACGGCGTCGACCGATTCGCAAACCGGGCGCTATTTGTTGCATGCGATGAAACATCCGATGCAGGTTCGTCGCGTTGTGGGTACTTCTGCGCGGGGCGGTGGCGCGGCCGCTTCATATGGCGGGGGTACGCCAAAATCAGCGCCCACGCCACGGCCCCACGCAGAAGCTTCAGAGACTGCAGCGGCTCCCCTGCAATGGCTTAGCTTGACAGGTGCCAACCTGCACAACCTTCGCCAGGTCGATGTGCAGGTGCCTCTCAAGCGACTGGTGGCCGTGACCGGCGTCAGCGGTTCGGGCAAATCCACCTTGGCCCGCGATGTGTTGTTGACCAACGTGCAGGCGCTGGTCAACCAGCGATCGACCTTTGCCGGCCGCACCGCACAAGACGCTGGCCAACGCGTGGCTTTGTCGGCCTGCACGGATGTACAAGGCTTTGAAACCATTGACCGCGTGCTCGAAGTGGACCAGACACCGATTGGCAAAACACCGCGCTCTTGCCCTGCCACTTACATCGGCTTTTGGGACACGGTTCGCAAACTGTTCGCCGAAACTTTGGAGGCCAAAGCCCGTGGTTATGCCGCCGGGCGCTTCAGCTTCAACACCGGTGAAGGCCGTTGCCCCGGCTGCGAAGGCCAGGGCATGCGCACCATCGAGATGAGCTTTTTGCCCGACGTGAAAGTGCCTTGCGAAACTTGCCGTGGCGCCCGCTTTAACCCCGAGACGCTGGCGGTCACCTGGCGCGGCAAAAGCATTGGCGATGTGCTGAAGATGGAAGTCGACGAGGCCGTGGACTTCTTTGCCAGCATGCCCAGCATCGCGCACCCGCTGCAGTTGCTCAAGGATGTGGGCTTGGGTTACCTCACGCTGGGCCAGCCTTCACCGACATTGAGCGGTGGTGAGGCCCAGCGCATCAAGCTGGTGACCGAGCTGACCAAGGTGCGCGACGAGGTGGGCAAGCGCGGCAACAAAGCGCCGCACACCCTGTATGTGCTGGACGAACCCACGGTGGGCCTGCACATGGCCGACGTGGACAAACTCATCAGCGTGCTGCACAGACTGGTCAACGCCGGTCACAGCGTGATCGTGATCGAACACGACCTGGATGTGATCGCCGAAGCCGACTGGGTCATTGACCTGGGACCTGAAGGCGGCAACGCTGGAGGCCGTATTGTGGCGGCCATGACGCCCGAGGCCTTGGTGCTGTTGGGCACGCACACCGGTGTGGCGCTGGGGCCGGTGCTGGCAAGGGTGTGAAGTTGGAGGCGCGGGTTGAAAAGATGGACCCCGGGCTCGACCCCGGATCCATGACTGACAGCGTTTACCGGTTGCCCAATCGCCAAAGCGATGTGACCTCTGCTGCCCGCGCCGCATGCAGCGGGTCGTTAGGGTCCTGTGCTTTGCCATGTACCGGTTTCACGTCCGTGCGGCCCAGCACTTGCAGACCCGCTGCGGCGATCCAGCTCAGCAGTTCTTCGCGTGTGCGCAAATCCAGGTGTTCGGCCAGGTCCGACAAGATCAGCCAGCCTTCGCCGCCTTCAATCAGGTGCGCCTTCAGGCCACCCAGAAAGCCTTTGAGCATCTGACTGCCTTCGTCATAGACCGCCTGTTCCAGCAGCGAGGTCGGGCGTGCTGGCAGCCACGGCGGGTTGCAAACCACCAGCGCGGCCTGGCCAGGTGGAAACAAATCGGTGTGCAAGAGCTGAACCTGGTTTTGCAGGCCCAGGCGCTGCAGGTTGTCGCGGGCGCATGCCAATGCACGCTCAGACAGGTCGGTGGCGATCACTTGCGCTGCACCTCTGCGAGCCAGCAGGGCCGACAAGACGCCGGTGCCCACCCCGATGTCAAAAGCCACCGAGTGCGTCTTCAAAGCAGCAGGCCATGGGGCTTGGGCCACGAGTTGGACATACTCACCCCGCACGGGCGAAAACACGCCGTAGTGCGGGTGGATGATCAAGTTCTCGCCCAGTGCGGGCACCTCGACGCCATTTTTGCGCCACTCGAACGCGCCAATGACGCCTTGCAAACTGCGCAAGGACACCACGCGGTTCTGTCCATCGGCAGGCCCAAAGGCTTGTTGACAAGCGGTTTGCGCAGCGGGCGCTCGGCGCAGCGCGATGTTGTAGTCGGGCTGCAACTCGATCAGAATTTGGCTGAGCACGCGGGCGCGTTGAGATTGCGCTTGGCGGTGGGCATTGAAGGCCGAAGGGGCTGGGTGTGCGCTGTCGCGGGGTTTGGTCGAGGATTTTTTGGGGCGTGCAGGACGCTCCAGGCGGCGTTTGAGCGCCTGCAGCAGCTGGCGGGCATTTTGAAAGTCGCCGCGCCAGAGCAAACCCGTGCCTTCACAGGCCAGGCGGTAGGCGGTGTCTGCGTTCAGCGTGTCATCCACCACCATCACCTTGCTGGGGGGGCGGGCCCCTTGGTCGGTCACCCACAGTGCGCTGCGGGTTTGGCCATCTTCTTGCCAAGTCAGGGGGGCCGGTGGGGTCATGAGAAATTGCGGCCCAGTGACCGGTGTGCTGTTGAGCTTGCATCATAGCGGTCGCTGCACGGGCTGCCGCGAAAACCTGCCCGTTCTTCGGCAACTTGGGAGCAGGCAAAATAGCGCTTGTGGATACACCCAATCAGACCAGCCCGCCCATGCCTGCCCCCAGTCCGACCTTTGCTTTTTTATCGGAGAATGTGGCTGTGTTGGTGCCCACTTGCAATCCGGGTCCCTTGTGGCCTAATTTTTTAACAAGTTTGCAGGCGCAAACACCTGTGCCTGCGCATTGTTGGGTGCTGGATTCGGAGTCCACCGACGGCAGTTTGACCCAAACAACGCAGGCGGGACTGACGGTCCATCCGGTTGAGCGCAAGCACTTTAACCACGGTGGCACACGCCAATGGGGCATCGACCGCTTGCCTGCCGGGGTCGAGTTTGTGGTGTTCCTTACCCAGGACGCGGTGTTGGTCGATCCTGAGGCCATCGGGTGTTTGTTGTCGGGTTTTTCTGACCCTGCGGTGGCCGCTGTCTATGGCCGCCAACTGCCGCACCCCGATGCCAGCCAGATCGCGGCGCACGCCCGGCTTTTTAACTACCCGGCGCAAAGCCAAACCCGGCGCTGGTCGGACAAGGACCGTTTGGGCATCAAGGCGTGTTTTTTGTCTAACTCTTTTGCCGCTTACCGCTTGTCGGCGCTGCGCGAGGTGGGGGGCTTTTCAAGCCGCGTGATCGTGGGCGAAGACACGCACTTGGCCGCTCGCCTGTTGCAGCAGGGCCATGCGATTCGCTACGAGGCGCAGGCACTCGTTTATCATTCGCATAACTATTCTTTGACCAGCGAATTTGCACGCTACTTTGACACGGGCGTGTTTCACCACGATGAAAACTGGATGATCCGGGACTTTGGCAAAGCGGGCCGTGAGGGCCTCAGGTTCCTGAAATCAGAAACCCGATTTCTGGCTCGGCACGCCCCTTGGCGCTTGCCCGAGGCAATGCTGCGCACCTTGCTCAAAGCGCTCGCTTACCGCTTGGGTTGCGCGCATACACGCTGGCCTTTGGCGCTCAAAAAACAGCTGTCTATGCACAAAGGGTTCTGGGCGTGAGCCATCCCGAAAAAACCGCCGCGCTGGCTTCGGACCTGTCTGTGGCCCACCTCAGCCTGATGCAGGTGCGGCTGTCCAAGCTGGCCATTTTGCTGGGGGACGCTTTGGCCATGGCTTCGGCTTTTGTGTTGTCCTTGTGGCTGGCGGTTGCCTTGGTGGCACCTCCTGGGGTGACCTTCAACGTCTGGTGGGCCGGGCAGGACGGTCAGCGCTTCTTGGCGTGGGGCCTGATCGGCTTGCTGGGGCTGGTCTTGCTCTTGACCCGCTACCAGCACTACAGCGACCGCCGACCGGTGTGGGACGAGCTGGGTGACTTTTTCCGTTTGGTGAGCGTGCTTGCCTTGATGGACATGGCCTTGGTGGCCATGACCCGCTGGAACGCTTCGCGTCTGTGGTGGCTGCTGTCTTGGTTGTTGGCCTTGCTCATGCTGGTGCTGATGCGCCATGTGACGCGGCAAATCCTCAAGAAGTTTTCGCTGTGGTACCGACCTACGGTCATCATTGGCATTGGCCCAAATGCCGAGGAGGCGGCCTTGGCCCTGAACAGCCAACCCGAGCTGGGATTTGCTGTGCGGGGTTTTGTCGACGCCGGTGGTGTGGCGGGTCAGGCTTCGGACAAGACCTACCCCCGCTTGCGTGCCCAGGACATGGCGTCTTATGCGAAAGCGCCGGGCATTCAGTGGGTCATTGCGCTCGAGCACGCCCAGTCCGAGCAGCGCGAGCAATGGCTGCGGCAATTGGCCCAATGGGGTGCGCCGGACATCAGCGTCATACCTGCCATGCGGGGCGTGCCTTTGCACGGCACGGACATGTCGCACTTTTTCTCGCACGAAGTGGCCTTGCTGCGCATGCGCAACAACTTGCGCAGGTGGCCAGCAAGGCTGACCAAAAGGCTGTTTGACACCCTGGCTGCGCTCATGCTGCTGGTGCTGCTCAGCCCGGGCTTTTTGCTGGTGGCCTGGGCCATCCGACGTGATGGCGGTCCGGCTTTGTTTGCGCACCCGCGCATTGGCAAAAAAGGCCGGGTCTTCAATTGCTACAAGTTCCGCACCATGGTGGTCGATGCCGAAAAACAGCTCGAGCAATTGCTGCAGCGCCAACCCGAATTGCGCAAGCAATGGCAGGTCGAGCACAAATTGCGTTCAGATCCTCGGGTCAGCCCCCTTGGGCGGTTCTTAAGGCGCACCAGCCTGGACGAGTTGCCTCAACTGATCAACGTGATCCGGGGTGAGATGAGTCTGGTGGGCCCACGCCCGGTGGTGCGCAGTGAATTGCCCCGTTATGGGGATCAGGTGGGCTATTACCTGATGGTGCGCCCGGGCATGACCGGCCTGTGGCAAGTCAGCGGACGCAACGATGTGGATTACGACACGCGGGTCTACCTTGACAGCTGGTACGTCAAGAACTGGTCCCTGTGGCACGACTTGGTCATCCTGTTCAAAACCATTTCGGTGGTGTTGACCCGCCAGGGTGCTTACTGAGACCCAGACTCAGTGGGTCGGGGTTGACTGCAAAATCCGTTGTGCCAACTCGGTGAACCCGGCCCCCCTGTGTGCTTGGGTTACAAACCGCGGCTTGAACTGCAACTGCGACTCAAAGCGCGCGATGTTGGCCACACCCACACTGAAGGGGAAGTGTTCGAACATCACTTGGTCGTTGGTCGAGTCGCCCACATACACCCATTGCTGCAATTCTTGGTCCAGTGAACGTCCCAAAAGGGCTTGCAAAATCCAGCGTGCGCCACTGAGTTTGTGGTGTTCGCCGAACCAGCCGTTGATGTGGATGCTGCTCACGGTGGCCACCATGGATTCGCTGCGCATGATGCGCATCACTTGGTCAATGGCCGCAGCGGGCAGGTGCGTGAATTCGCTGTGGTCAATGGCGATGTCGGTTTCGCGGCCTGCGCTGTCGCGCGCCAAAACAGCGCCGGGCACCTCGCGCAAAATTCTCGCAGCAACGGACTGCATGCGCGCAAAGTTAGCGGTACGTACAGCCTCGTTTTGCTGGTAAAAAGCCTGGGGGGAGCCTTGCGGTTGTGGAACCCAGGCGGCGGCACCGTTTTCGGCCACCACCGCATCCACGGGCCATCTGCGGGCCAAGTCTCGGCTCCATCCCATGGGGCGACCAGTGATGGGAATGACCGTGAGGCCGGCTTGCTTCAGGTCGCGCAGGGACTGCAATGCGTCGTCGGTGATGGCCCCGTTGGTGGTCAAGGTGTCATCGATGTCGGTGAACACCCCCAGCCAGGGCTTGGGGGGGCGTGGCCAATGCGTCAGGTCCAGCATGGCGCGGCGCCTCAGTGGGCCAGCGACTTCAGACGCTGGAGCACCGCCAACGTGGCCGCACTCTGGTTCATGGTGTAGAAGTGGATGGCGGGCACGCCGCCGTTGATGAGTTGCTCGCAAAGGTCGGACACCACGTCCAGGCCGAAGGCCTTGATGGAGTCAGTGTCGTCGCCATAGGCTTGCAGGCGCAGCCGGATCCAGCGCGGGATCTCGGCCCCGCAGGCGTCTGAGAAGCGCAGTAATTGTGCTGAGCTGGTAATCGGCATGATGCCCGGCACGACGGGCACATCGACACCCAGTTTGTAGGCGTCGTCCACAAAACGGAAATACGCATCGCTGTTGAAGAAGTATTGCGTGATGGCCGAGTTGGCCCCGGCTTTTATCTTGGTGGCAAAGGCGTGCAAGTCGGCATCGGGGGACTTGGCCTGAGGATGAATTTCGGGGTAGGCCGCCACTTCGATGTGGAAATCGTCACCGGTCTCAGCTCGGATGAAGGCCACCAAATCGCTGGCGTAATGGAACTCGCCACCAGCACCGTAGCCGCTGGGCAAGTCGCCGCGCAAAGCCACCAGCCGCTTGACGCCCATGGCTTTGAGCGTGGCCAATTCAGCGCGCACCGAAGCTTGGGTCGCACCAATGCAAGAAAAGTGCGAGGCCGCAGGCACGCCCTCGGCCAGGATCGCACCCACGGTGGCAAAGGTGCCTTCTTGTGTGGAGCCCCCAGCGCCGTAGGTCACCGAGCAAAACTCTGGCTTTAAGCCATAGAGCGCTTGACGCACACCGCGCAGCTTGTCTGCGCCTTCGGGGGTTTTGGGTGGAAAAAATTCCAGGCTGATGGGCAGCTTCAAACCAGACATCTCAACACCTTCAAAAATTCAATAGTCGTTGGCCTTGGCATAGGCCAAGGCGGCCAGATCAGCCTCGTGGGCTTCGCGTGCTTTTTCGCGTGCGGGAGCCACTGACGCAGGGTCAGGCCAACAGGCCTGCACAAAAAATTCACGGTTGCCGTCGCCACCTTCAATCGGGCTGTCCAACCAAGCCGTCACTTGCATGCCCAACTCGGTCAAAGTTGTGCGCACACGGTTTTCGATGAACGGAAAATGGGTGTCGTCTTTCACGATGCCGCCCTTGCCCACTTGGCCCGGCTGCAGCTCAAACTGGGGTTTCACCAACATGAGCAACTGGCCCGTGGGCTTGAGCAAATGCACCACGCCCGGCAACACCAAGGTCAGCGAGATGAAGGACACATCGCCCACCATCAGGTCAAAACCCTGCAGCGCTTCGGGCACCCGCTCATCACCGGGTTCCAGCTCGCGGGCGTTCACGCCTTCGATGCAGACCACCCGCTCATCTTGGCTGATGCGCGGATGCACCTGGGCGTGGCCCACATCAATGCCCACCACCTCGGCCGCGCCGTGCTGCAACAAGCAGTCGGTGAAGCCGCCCGTGCTTTGCCCCACATCCAGGCAACGCAAACCATCTACCAGAACACCCGTGGCCTTCAAGGCCCCTTCGAGCTTGAGGCCGCCACGCGACACATAGCGCGACTCGGCGTCGTCGAGCAGCTGCAAAGCAGCACTCTCGGGCACCTCGTCGCGGTTTTTCACCACCGCGCGCCAACCTCCGTCAGGCTGCTGCCACTTCACGCCCCCAGCAATCAGTCGTTGAGCTTGAGAACGGGAGGCGGCCAAGCCGCGCTCCACGAGAAGTTGGTCGATGCGCATCAGGTGGATTTCAATAACGGTAAGTGTCGGCTTTGTAAGGACCGTTCTTGGACACGCCGATGTAAGCGGCTTGTTCTTCGCTGAGTTCGGACAGCATCGCGCCGACTTTCTTCAGGTGCAAACGGGCCACTTTTTCGTCCAGGTGCTTGGGCAGCACATAGACCTTGCCGTTTTCGTACTGGTCTTGCTTGGTGAACAGCTCGATCTGGGCGATGGTCTGGTTGGCGAACGAAGACGACATCACGAAACTGGGGTGGCCGGTGGCGCAACCCAAGTTCACCAAGCGGCCCTTGGCCAACAGGGTGATCTTCTTGCCGTCGGGGAAGATGATGTGATCAACTTGCGGCTTGATCTCGTCCCATTGCAACTTTTCCAGCGAAACAACGTCGATTTCGTTGTCAAAGTGGCCAATGTTGCAGACGATGGCTTCGTCTTTCATGGCGGCCATGTGCTCGTAGCGGATCACGTTCTTGTTGCCGGTGGCGGACACAAAGATGTCGCACTTGTCGGCGGCGTATTCCATGGTCACGACCTTGAAGCCTTCCATCGCAGCTTGCAGGGCGTTGATCGGGTCGATCTCGGTCACCCACACTTGGGCGCTCAGGGCGCGCAGGGCTTGTGCCGAGCCCTTGCCCACGTCACCGTAACCGGCAACCACGGCCACTTTGCCGGCGATCATCACGTCGGTAGCGCGCTTGATCGAATCGACCAAAGATTCGCGGCAGCCGTAAAGGTTGTCGAACTTGCTCTTGGTCACCGAGTCGTTCACATTGATGGCGCGGAACATCAGGCTGCCTTTGGCGGCCATTTCGTTCAGGCGCAACACGCCGGTGGTGGTCTCTTCGGTCACGCCAATGATGTGCGCGCCCTTGCGTGTGTACCAAGTGGGGTCAATCGCCAATTTGGCTTTGATCGCGTTGAACAAACACACTTCTTCTTCGCTGCCGGGATTGGCGATCAAAGACGCGTCGGTTTCGGCGCGCTTGCCCAGGTGCATCAGCAAAGTGGCGTCGCCGCCGTCGTCCAGGATCATGTTGGGGCCTTCGCCTTCTGTTCCTGCTGCGCCGAATTCAAAGATGCGGTGGGTGTAATCCCAGTAATCGGCCAAGGTCTCGCCCTTGATGGCGAACACCGGTGTGCCTTTGGCTGCAATGGCAGCAGCGGCGTGGTCTTGGGTTGAGAAGATGTTGCAAGAGGCCCAGCGCACATCAGCGCCCAAGGCTTGCAAGGTCTCGATCAGCACAGCCGTCTGAATGGTCATGTGCAGCGAGCCGGTGATGCGTGCGCCCTTCAAGGGCTGCGCCTTGTTGAACTCTTCGCGGATGGCCATGAGGCCGGGCATTTCGGTTTCGGCGATTTTGATTTCTTTGCGACCCCAATCGGCCAGGCCGATGTCAGCGATCACGCAGTCGGCGTTGAGGGTGGAAGGCATACGTGCATTCATGAGAAAAGCTCCAGGTCATGTGAATGAACCACAAGCATGGGAAAGCACTGATGGGAAAAACAGGCTCACCGCACGTCGTGTGGATGAGCGTCGTTGCTGTTGAAGTGTTCCGAGCCTCACGCCCCGCTGCCGACTTGGCTGGCAAGTCAGGGGGCGCTGCAACGCTCCTCGGAATGGTTGTCATTATAGATGAGCGGCTCAGACCCGAAACTTCTAATGGGGATAAAGCCTCCAATTCATGCAAAATGACCAGCACTTCACCATGACGCAACTGGCACCAGCTCTTAATGGAAAATTTACTCACCTCATACTGGCATTGGATGGCGGTCTCGGCTGTGCTGGTGTTGCTGTCCCTGTCTTACCTCCTTCGCTTCGTCTGGCCGGCGCTGGAACTCCAAAAGCGATTGACGCAGGTCATTCAAGACCTTCAACGAGCGCTGAAAGACCACACGCCCCAGACTTTGAACCTCTTGGAGATTGAGCGTGACATCATGGCCGATCACCGCTTTTTGCATATTTGGCAACAGTACGCCCACACTTTGCATGCCCGTTGGATGCCGACCGATGCCGGCCCATTGGGCGTGGCACGCGCCCGTGTCAGCCAATTATCCAAAAGCTTTTTTGCGGAGATGAGCATGGCTTCACATGGCGGCCATCTGGACTTTTCGGAGATTGAGCAGTTCACCCAGAGCGACCCCCGCATGGCCAGCCTTTGGCAAATCTACCAACTGGCTCTCGAAGAAGTCCAGCAACTCGAGGCCAGTGGCCAGCACCAGTCGGGGGGCTGGCAAGCCACCGCCCCTGCGGAGCACTATTTCAGCGAACATGCGTTGGTGGACTCCCCATTGCAAACCCACTTTTACAAACATGTCCCAGGCATTTTGACTGGCGTGGGCATCATTGGCACCTTCACCGGACTGATCACGGGGCTCATGAACTTTGATGTTTCCAGCCCAGAGCAGGTCCAAATGGCCTTGAGCCAATTGGTACAAACCGTAGGGCAGGCCTTTTGGATCTCAGCCGTTGCCATCACCTTGGCCATGATTTTCACTTGGCTTGAAAAAGCCCTGCTTTCAGCCCGCTACCGTCAGGTTGAAACGCTGCAGCAACTGCTGGACCGTTTGTTTGTTCCCAAGGGGGGTGCCGAATACATGGAGCGCCTGACGCTGGCCACGGAAATGCAAGCTGCGCTGTCTTACAAAATTCTCAGCCAACTGCGCCTGAATGCACCGACAGCTCCGCGAGTGAAAGCCTGAATGTTCGGCACGCCAGTCCCGCCGCGCAAACGGTCTCAGGAAGGGGCCGAAAATCCTTTCTGGATTTCCTATTCAGATTTGATGACCGCATTGATGGTGCTTTTTTTGGTGACCATGGCTGCAGCCTTGCTGGGCGTCACGCAAGGGCTGCGAAAAATGGACGAGACTCGGCTGTCACGCGACGCTGCGATACAAACTTGCTTGGCCGATCTGCGAACCCGCATCCAGCGCCCTGAATTCAAAGGGGTTCAACTGCGCGGCCAAACCCTGGACTTCGGCACATTGGCTGAATTTGGCAAAGACAGCAATGAGCTTGAGAGCCAACGCATGGGATTTTTGCGGCGCTTTGTGCCCCAAATTCTGGACACAGCCCGCAGCCCGTCCTGCCAAGCTTGGCTCAAACGGTTTGTGTTGGAAGGCTATGCCAGCCCCGAAGGCTCTTACCTTTACAACCTCAACCTCAGCTTGGAGCGATCGCAACGCGTGCTGTGCGTGCTGCTGGACGCCAAAGCACCGGACGCGCCCACCCAGAACGACCGCAAGACCATCAGGGAAATGTTTTTTGTGGGTGGGTCCTCGTTCAATTCGGCCATCTTGAACAATCCAGAAAAAAGCCGCCGTGTTGAATTGCGCCTGGAGTTCAAGGAACTGAAAAAAACCTGCAGTCCGAAAGCCACTGACTGCGAACCCGAAGAATCCACCCCTCTTCCTTGGGACGACGACTTCAAATGCCCCGTCACCAGCCGCTGACCTTCGCCGCGCCACAGATAGATATTGTCCGCAGTCGGGCTTTTGCCAAGGGCAGACGCAGACAGAACTGCAAGGTGATTTAGGCTGCAGCGCTCGGTTCTTGGGCGCAAACAGCCAACACCGCCAGAGGTGCTGTCTCGGCGCGCAACACGCGTGGCCCCAACGACACCGGGGCGAAACCGGCGGCCAATGCGGTGCCTTCTTCGCCAGGGCTCAGGCCGCCTTCGGGGCCGCTCAACACGGTCACTGGCGCTTGGCTGGCTTGGCGGGGTACAGGTTGAGTGTTACCCGACAAGGACAAGACCCAGCGCTCGCCAGGCGCGGACTTCTTCAGCCATTCGGTCAGTGTCATGGCCGGGTGGATGGGGGGCACGCGGTTGCGCCCGCACTGCTCGGCCGCAGCCACCGCCACGCCTTGCCAATGCGCCAATTTTTTTTCGGCCCGCTCGCCTTTGAGCTTGAGCACGCTGCGCTCGGCCACCAGCGGGGTGATGCTGGCCACACCCAGTTCGGTGGCTTTTTCCACCAGCCAGTCCATGCGCTCGTTGGCCGTGATGCCCGCCAGCAAGTGCACCGCACGGTGGGCTTCGCGCTCGATGGCGTGGTGCGCACCCACGGCAACCTCGACATCGCTGCGGCCCATACGGGTCACGGTGGTGTCAAACTCGCCGCCTTCGCCGTTGAACAAGGTGATGGCATCGCCCGGCTGCAGGCGCAGCACTTGCACATGGCGTGCAGCCCCCGGGGGCAGACTCAGGGTCAAGCCGGTGGCCAAATGGGTGGGGCAGTAAAAGCGGGACATCTTCACATGCGTCCGTATGCAAAACCCACTTGAGGGGTGGTGCCCTCGATCTCGTCGATCAGTTTGAGCAGTGGGCCCAGTTCGCGGTAGCGGTCGCAGGTGGTGCGGATGTAATGCAGAAAACGCGGCGCATCGGCCAGGTATTTGGGCTTGCCGTCGCGCAGCGTCAGGCGGGCAAAGATGCCGGCCACTTTCAGGTGGCGCTGCAGCCCCATCCATTCGACGGCGCGGTAAAAAGCGCCAAAGTCGCTGTGCCAGTCTTCAAAGTCCATCAGCCCGGTTTTGCGGGCTTTTTCCCAATAGCGAATGGTGATGTCGAGCACAAAGTCCTCGTCCCAGCTCAGGAACGCGTCCCGCATCAGGCTGGCGATGTCGTAGCTGATGGGGCCATAGACCGCGTCCTGGAAGTCCAATACACCGAGCTGTTCATTCTGAAACGGCATCATCAGGTTGCGCGGCATGAAGTCGCGGTGCACGTAAACGCTGGGCGCGGCCAGGTTGCGCTGCACGATCAGGGCAAAGGCCTTGTCGAACACCTCGCGCTGCGCGCCTTGCAGTTGAACGCCCCTGTGTTGGGCCAAATACCAGTCCGGAAACAGGCTCAGCTCCCTGTTGAGGAGCGCGGCGACATACGGCGGCAGGACGCCGGGGCGCGAGGTCAGTTGCCATTGCACCAGCACGTCCACTGCCTGCATGTACAGGCCGTGGTTGGCCTGGGGGTGCTCGGGGTCGATGGCCGACATCATGGTGGCGTCACCCAGATCAGTCAGCAACATGAAGCCGTGGGCCTGGTCCCAGTTCAGCACCTCGGGTGCATGCAGCCCAGCAGCTTTCATCAAGGCGGCGATGCGCACGAAGGGCTCGGAATTTTCCTTGTCGGGCGGCGCGTCCATGACGATGCGGCTGCCGCCGCCTACGCTGTTCACCCGCAGGTAGCGGCGAAAGCTGGCGTCGGCCGAGGCCACGCGTAAACTGGCGGGAAAAAGGCCGAGGGAGGCGGCCAAACCAGACAACCAGCGGTCAAAAACCACTTGCCGGGCCGGATCGGTCCAGCTGACGCTGTCGGCTTGGCTTGGGTGGGGGGGTAAAGTGGTGGGCTGGGTGGGGTGGCTCATGGATAATCCCATTTTACAAAGTCCGCAACAAGCGCTTTGCCTGTACCTCTCGCGTGTCCAAACTCTGCCCCATCGTCGTGCCCCTTTTCCCTGTCCCTTGTTTGCAGCCGCTGGTGGCCCATCTCCCTTTGCGATCTGTGGCGTGGGCGGTGCTGTTCGTGGTGCAAAGTGTCACGCTGGCTGGGGCGCAGGCCCAAACGCAGACCCAAACGCCTCGGGGAGCCGCAACGGCGCCCGCAGGCCTGGTCTTGCGCAGCAGCCCCCTGCTGGAAGAAGCCATTTCGCAGCGCCAGGAGCAAGGGGGGGCGATTTACCTGCAAGGCCAGCGCCTGCGCGTGAGGCCTGATTTGGACATGGTGATGGCGGGCGAGGCCAGCATCCGCAAGCCGGGTGTGAGCATTCAGGCTGGGCAACTGTCCTATGACCAAAGCCAAGACGTGGTCGAGGCCACTGGCCAAGTGCGCTTGAGTCGACCGGGCAGTTTGTTGACTGGCCCCAAGCTCACACTGCAGGTCGACAGTTTCCAAGGCACGCTGACGCAGCCCACTTTCGAACTTTACAAAAGCGGTGCCTACGGTCAGGCGGCGCAGATCGAGTTTGTCGATGAGCAGCGCGCCACCGTGCGCGAAGCCAGTTACACCACCTGCCGGCGCACGCCCGGACCAGAATGGTTGCCTGCATGGGTGCTCAAGGCTACCCGTTTGAACCTGGACGAAGAAGAGTCCACTGTGCAGGCGGAAGGGGTGCAGTTGCGCTTTCAGGACTTTCCGGTGCTGGCCATACCCGCCGTCACCTTTCCGATGACCAGCGAACGCAAGTCGGGCCTGTTGCCACCCGTGATGGGCATCACCAGCACCAACGGGGTAGAGCTGGCCCAGCCTTACTACTTCGACATCGCGCCCAACCGCGACGCCACCGTCACCACCCACCTCATGAGCAAGCGTGGTGTGGCGGCGGACACCGAATTCCGTTACCTGGAACGCGACTACGGTGGTCAGGCCCGGCTGAACCTGATGCCCCAGGACAGCCTGCGCGACCAGGCCCGCTGGGGCTGGTCCAGCCAGCACAACGGCAGTCTGGACACAGGGCTGGGCAGCGTGGGGCGCATCGGTTTGGGCCTGAACCTGAACCGCGTCAGCGACGACAACTATTGGCGAGACTTTCCGCGCTCTGGCCTGGTGTTGACCCAGCGCCTTTTGCCATCCACAGGGGTCTTGAGCTGGGGCCGTGGCAACCTGAGCATGAGCGCGCAAGTGCAGCGCTGGCAAACCCTGCAAGACTTCAACGCCCCCATCACCCCGCCCTATGACCGTGCGCCCCAAATCGGGCTGCGTTACGGGCAGTGGCAGGCCGATGGCCTGGACTGGTCTGTGCAGGCCGACACCACCCGTTTTGAGGCCAACTTTGACCGCATCCCCTTGGCCAGCAATGCGGTGCGACCCGTGTCCCGCAATGGCGAGCGCAGCTTTGTGCTGGCGCAAGTCAGCCGCCCTTGGATCCGCCCATGGGGCTTCGTCACGCCCAAACTGCAACTGCATGCCACCCGTTACCAACTTGATCAAGCACTCGATTCGGGGGGGCGTGCTGCGAACCGGGTTTTGCCCACCCTTTCATTGGATTCGGGCCTGGTGTACGAGCGCGAGACCCAGTGGTTTGGTCGGGGCGTCACGCAAACGCTGGAGCCACGTGCTTTTTATGCGCGCACGCCGTTTCGGGACCAAAGCCTTTTGCCGGTGTACGACACGGGCGCAACCGATTTCAATTTATCCACCATCTACAGCGAAAACGCCTACGTGGGCCACGACCGCTTGGTGGACAACGACGCCTTGACCCTGGGCGTCACCAGCCGGTTTTTTGATGCCGACAATGGCGCTGAAATGTTGCGTGTGGGCGTGGCCCAGCGCATCCGTTTTTCTGACCAGAAAGTGGCGCTGCCCGGCCAGAGCGCTGCCGCTGCGGGTCTGAGTGATTTGTTGCTGGGCGCTGGCGTGCGCTGGGATGACCGTTGGGCGTTCGATGCCACGGTGCAGGTCAACAGCCAGACTGACCGCGTCAGCCGCAGTACCTTGCAAGCCCGCTACAGCCCTAGCCCTTACCGGGTGCTGAATGCGGCTTACCGTTTGAACCAGGGTGTGAGCGAGCAAGTCGAGATGGGCTGGCAATGGCCATTGAGCGACTTGCTGGGGCCGCGCGATGCGGCTGCCGAAAGCGCCTGGAGCCGCACACCCGGCCAGGGTTTGGGCCCGGGCCGCTGGTACAGCGTGGGCCGGTTGAACTTCAGCCTGAACGAAGGCCGCATGGTCGACAGCCTTTTGGGTCTGGAATACGATGATGGCTGCTGGATTGGGCGCATCGCTTTCGAGCGTATCCAGAGCACGGTGAGCACAGCGACCAGCCGTTTGCTGTTCCAGCTTGAATTCATTGGTCTGGCCCGTGTGGGGGCCAGCCCACTCAATGCCCTGCGCAACAACATTCCCCGTTATCAAAACTTGCGAGACTCCACCGTTGAACCAAGCCGTTTCCAGCACTATGAATAAACACCTCTTTCCTGTTCGCGCCTTATGGGCCGCCTGCGCCTCGGTCTGCCTGGCCGCTGTCTGGTTGCCCATGAGTGTGTCTGCCCAAACCCCGGCCTCGGCTGCGTCGCGTCCTGCGGCCACACGCTGGGCCGACTTCATTGTCGCCGTGGTCAACTCCGAACCCATCACCAATCAGGAGGTGCAGACCCTGGTCCTGCGCCTTCAGCGCGAAGCACAGGCGCAAGGCCGGCCTGTCGATGCCCCTGAGGCCAAAAAACTGGCGCTGGAGCAACTCATCAACGACAAAGCCCAGATCCAGCAAGCCCGAGACGCGGGCATCGTGGTCGACGAAGATGCTTTGGACCAAGCCGAGGCTGGCGTGGCCAGCAACAACCAGCTCACGCGCGAAGCCCTGCGCCAGCGCTTGCAACAAGACGGCGTGAGCCTGACCACCTTTCGCGAACAGCTGCGCAACCAGCTGCTGCTGACCCGCGTGCGCGAGCGCGAAGTGGAAGCGCGCATCCGAATCAGCGATATCGAGGTTGAGAAATTTTTGCAAGAACAGATCAAGGCCCAGGCCGCACGCGCCCCAGCCGAAATGAATCTGGCCATGATCCTGATCGTCGTGCCGGAAAACAGCACGGAAGAACAAATCAAGCCGCTGGAGGCCCAAGCGCGTGATGTGGCCCGGCGTGCACGCAGTGGCGACAACTTTGCCGAGTTGGCCCAGACCTTCTCGCAAACGGCCGACCGAGGGGCCAATGGCGGGGCATTGGGGTTGCGCCCGGCCGACCGTTACCCCGAGTTGTTTGTGCAGGCCGTTGCGGCCTTACCTGTGGGCGGTGTGTCCGAGGTGTTGCGCTCGGGGGCAGGTTTTCATGTGCTCAAAGTGCTGGAGCGCCAGCAGGCCCCCGCCACCTTGATGGCGACCCAAACCCGTGCGCGGCACATTTTGTTGCGCCTGAGCCCGCAGCTGACCCAGGCCCAAGCGCTGGCGCAGCTGAGCGACTTGCGCCAAGACATTGTCTCGGGCAAGGCCGACTTTGCGGAATCTGCCAAACGACTGTCGCAAGACGGCAGTGCGGCCCAGGGTGGTGATTTGGGCTGGGCCAGCCCCGGCATGTTTGTGCCCGAGTTCGAGCAGACCATGAACCTGCTGCGCCCCGGCCAGGTGGCCGAGCCACTGGTCTCGCGTTTTGGGGTGCACTTGATCGAGGTGACCGATCGGCGCGTTGCCCCCATGAGCGAAGCCGAGCAAGGTGCGTTGGCACGCAATGTCTTGCGTGAAAAGAAAACCGACGAAGCCTATATCGCATGGGCCGAGGATGTGCGCGGCCGCGCCTACGTCGAATTGCGCGAGCCTGTCCAATGAGGCACATTGCCCGCAAACGTTTTGGCCAGCACTTTCTGACGGACGGCGGCATCATCGATGCCATCGTGGACGCGATTGCCCCGGTGGCCGGTCAGCCCATGGTCGAAATCGGTCCCGGTCTGGCTGCGCTGACGCAGCCTCTGGTTGAGCGCCTGGGCCATCTGACGGTGATTGAGCTCGACCGTGACTTGGCCGTGCGTCTGCGCGAACACCCGCAGCTGTTGGTGGTGGAGTCGGATGTGCTGAAGGTCGACTTTCGGGCGCTGGCAACGCAAATGCTGGCCAAGGCCACGGCGGCACCCCTGAGCAAAATTCGGGTGGTGGGTAACTTGCCCTACAACATTTCCACGCCCATCTTGTTCCATCTGCTGGCGCAGGTTGACGTGATTGAAGACCAGCACTTCATGCTGCAAAAAGAAGTGATTGACCGCATGGTGGCCCAACCGGCCACCTCGGACTACAGCCGCCTGTCGGTCATGCTGCAGTGGCGTTACGACATGGTCAACGTGCTGTTTGTGCCGCCCGCGAGTTTTGATCCGCCCCCACGCGTGGACAGCGCTGTGGTGCGCATGGTGCCGTTGGCCGAGCCGCCGAATGTCCACTTCAAAACGCTGGAAACCCTGGTGCAGGTGGCCTTCAGCCAGCGCCGCAAAATCTTGCGCAATACCTTGGGCAAGTGGTTGGATGAAAAGGGTTTTGCCGGGCAGTTTGATTTGCAGCGCCGCGCCGAAGAAGTGCCCGTGGCCGAGTTCGTGGCCTTGGCCCAGGCTGTCTGAAGCACCCGTCGGTGCTCTGCGCTAAAAAAAAAGCCCCGCACTGCGGGGCTTTTGTCATTCTGGCCCCATTCAAGGGGCATTCAGAACATCAGGCGGCAGCGAGCCAATATCCTGCATTGAATGGGCTGCTCATGCGCAACGCCAAGGGCGAGACGTCCACCAATTTGTCGGTGGGCATTTTTTCGCCGTCTTCGATCGAGTCGACCATCACGGCGTCCTCGGTTTGTGCCTCCATCGCCCGTCCTGCTTGGCTGTTTTGCGCAGAACGGGCTACAGAAAAGAATAGAAGCATCGGAAGGGTATCTTCCGGTCTCCCCAGTAATCGGCCGTGTCACGGAAGATGTCCAGCAGTTGCTCGCGGGCTTCCTTGTCAAACTTGACGTGTGCAGGAATTTGCTCAAGCACCACAATGAAGCCAGGCTGTTGGCCCGACTTGTGCAAGGGATCGGTCATGCAGTCGTACAAGGCATCAAAATTCTTGCCAAAGTGCGAGGGCAGTGTGAATTGCGCACCAATGAGGTCCAGCACGTCTTGTTTGCTCTGGGCTTCGGCCAGGTTGGCATACAAAAAGTGGTGGCCCAGGCCTTGGGCGGCTTCTTGCAAATCGCTCACGCGGTACGCGCGAATCGACTGCACGATGTTCGACCGCACGCCCTTCAGGGGCGTCGCTTGGTCTTGAAGTGTCGGCATGTCCATCTCCGTGGTCTTTCTTGATAACTAAAAAATCAGGGTCTGTCAACGATCAGGCGAAAGCTCGCGTAATGGTCTTCGGTGTAATAACAGGCTGTCGGTTCTGTGGGCACCGGGCCGCCGCAGACGATGCGGCGGGCTCCACGGTGACGCACGCCGGGTGTCCTGACGGTGTATTCGCGGTAATAACCCCTTGCCTCGCGTGGCAAGAGTCGCTCGCGGTTGCCAAACACCGTACCGTCCTTTTCGTAGGGAAAAGGACCACCCTTGCGGATATTTTGGTAAGTTGTCTGGCCTTCACGGGGCAAATCAGTGACCAACAACTTGGTTTGAAGCTGCACCTCTTGGGGTGACCGTGCCTGCACCAAAAATGTGCATGCCAGCAAAATAAAGCCCATCAGCGCAGCGAACCAGTACCGACGGGCCAAGGCTTGTTGTGCCACCCTCATGAATACACCTTTCAGGAGCATCCGGGTTTACCCGAAAACTCGAAGGCGCTAGTGTGTATCAAATGCGATAAAAATGCAAGCGATTGCCCGTTTAACAGGCAAAGACAGGTTGCTCATTTAAAGAACATGTGAGTGCGCACACCTGTTGGACAGGTCAACGAGCCGCGTTGGCGTCGGCCACGGTGAGCGCCGTCATGTTGACAATCCGGCGTACCGTGGTGCTGGGCGTCAAAATATGCACGGGTTTGGCAGCACCCAAAAGAACCGGTCCAACGGCGATGTTGCCACCCGCAGCCGTCTTGAGCAGGTTGTAGGCAATGTTGGCCGCATCCATGTTGGGCAAAACCAGCAAATTGGCGTCGCCCATCAAGCTGCTGTTGGGCATGATGGCCTGGCGTGCCGCCGAATCCAGGGCCACGTCGCCGTGCATTTCACCATCCACTTCCAGCCAGGGCGCGTTGTGGCGCAGCAAGTCCAGCACGTTTCGCATTTTGATGGCGCTGGGCTCGTTGGACGAACCGAAGTTCGAGTGCGACAACAAAGCGGCTTTGGGCTGGATGCCGAAACGGCGCATTTCTTCGGCCGCCAGGACGGTGAACTCGGCCAGCTGCTCGGCGGTGGGGTCGTAGTTGACGTGGGTGTCCACCATGAACACCTGACGGCCCGGCAGCATCAAACCGTTCATGCAGGCGAAGGTGTTGACGCCTGCGCGCTTGCCGATGACTTGGTCGATGTAGTTCAGGTGCATGGGGTTGGTGCCCCAGGTGCCGCAGATCATGCCATCCACGTCGCCTTTGTGCAGCAACATGGCGCCAATGAGTGACAAGCGGCGGCGCATCTCGATCTTGGCGATCTGCTGGGTGACGCCCTTGCGCTCGGTCATGCGGTGGTAGGTCTGCCAGAAATCGCGGTAACGGTGGTCGTCTTCCACGTTCACGATGTCGTAATCCAGCTCTTCTTTCAGGCGCAGGCCGAATTTTTCGATGCGCTCGGCAATCACGGCCGGGCGGCCAATCAGGGTGGGCCGGGCAATGCCTTCGTCCACCACGATCTGGGCAGCGCGCAAAACGCGCTCTTCTTCGCCTTCGCTGTAGGCGATGCGCTTGTTCAGGGCACGTTTGGCGGCCGTGAAAATCGGCTTCATCATGGTGCCGGAGGCATACACAAAACCTTGCAGTCTTTCCCGGTAAGCGTCCATGTCGGTGATGGGGCGAGAGGCGACGCCCGAGTCGAATGCGGCCTGGGCCACTGCAGGGGCGATCTTCATCATCAAGCGCGGGTCAAACGGCTTGGGGATCAGGTATTCCGGGCCAAACGCCAGGGCTTCACCCACATAAGCGGCTGCCACGACTTCGCTTTGCTCGGCTTGTGCCAACTCGGCAATCGCGTGCACGGCGGCGATTTCCATCTCCAATGTGATGGTGGTGGCGCCGCAGTCCAAAGCACCCCGGAAGATGTAGGGGAAGCACAGGACGTTGTTGACCTGGTTGGGATAGTCGGTCCGGCCGGTGGCCATGATGGCGTCGTCGCGCACGGCTTTGACATCTTCAGGGTCGATTTCAGGGTTGGGGTTGGCCAACGCAAAAATCAGCGGCGAGGCGGCCATGGACTTGACCATGTCCTGCTTGAGCACGCCCCCGGCAGACAGACCCAGGAAAACGTCAGCACCGGCCATCACTTCACCCAGCGTGCGGTGATCGGTTTTTTGCACAAACTGGATCTTGTCCTCGTCCATCAGCTCAATGCGGCCTTCGTAAACCACGCCCGCCAAATCGGTGACCCAGATGTTTTCACGCGGGATGCCCAGCTTGACCAACAAACCCAGGCAGGCCAAGGCCGCTGCGCCCGCGCCTGAGGTGACCAGTTTGATCTTTTTGGGGTCTTTGCCCACGATCTTCAGGCCGTTCAAAATGGCCGCGCCCACCACGATGGCGGTGCCGTGTTGGTCGTCATGAAAGACCGGAATCTTCATGCGCTCGCGCAGTTTGCGCTCGATGTAAAAGCAGTCGGGGGCCTTGATGTCTTCGAGGTTGATGCCGCCAAAAGTCGGCTCCAAAGAGGCGATGATCTCGACCAGTTTGTCCGGGTCTTTCTCGTTGATCTCGATGTCGAACACGTCGATGCCCGAAAACTTTTTGAACAGAACGCCCTTGCCTTCCATGACCGGCTTGCTGGCCAATGGGCCAATGTCGCCCAAACCCAGCACAGCCGTGCCGTTGGTCACCACGCCCACCAAGTTACCCCGGCTGGTGTACTTGAAGGCATTGGCTGGGTCTTTGACGATTTCTTCGCAGGGTGCAGCCACGCCGGGCGAATAGGCCAATGCCAGATCGTGCTGGTTGAACAGCTGCTTGGTGGCCGCGATGGCGATTTTGCCGGGGGTGGGGAACTCGTGGTATTCCAGTGCGGCTTTGCGCAGTTGGGCACGTTTTTCTTCGGCTTGGACCTTGTTGGTCATGGGGTTGGGCTCCGTTGTAGGGGTGTGCTGTCAGGGCTGCCTGGATTCAGCAGACCAGATGCTTAGAAAGGAATTTGTCAGCGCGCAAGGCGACATTCGGTCAATATTTTCATTGTAGACGCGGGATTCAAGCCTTTGAGTTTGAGTAATGCCCTTCTCAAGTGAGTTGGCTTTTGACTTTTGGGCACAAATGGCAGCGATCAGCGCAAATGCTTCCAGGCTTTGTGTTGCAAGGCCTCGGTCACGCGGGTCGTACGTGAACCCGCCAGCACTTGGCATGTGACCCCGGCTTGCAAAAATCCGGTCTGCTCCACTGCCAGATAAAAACCACAGCGCCCGCTTTGCACCATGTTTTTGGCGGCCTGGGCGTAACCCATGACGGCGTTGAACTTGCCGCAGGGCTCGCGCGGCTGGGTGACGCGAAAGACCACGTTGCCAAAATCCAAGTGGTCGCCAATGAACAGTTCTTGCTCGAGCAGGCCGTGCAAGCTCAGGTTTTCGCCCAAATAACCCGGCGCCAAGGGTTCTTCAAACAGCGACGCGCCATGGGTTTGACGCTGCGTTTGCCACCACGGCAAGTGCTCTGACGGCAAGGCGTACACCGCTTTGCTCAGGCCACCATGCACCGACAGGTCCGCCTGCTGGTCACCTGCCAGGCCCAGCACCCCGACCTCGATGGGGCCGGAGACAATGGTTTTGCCAATGGCCGACACCAGCTTGCGATCACCCACCATCAGGGGGCGAGCCTGGCCGGTCTGGATCGCGCGCAGCGTGCCCGAAAAACCGGGCCGCAAAGTCGGCTGCATGGGCCTTTCAGCCCCGCATCAAGGCTTCGATCTCGTCGGCCTTGACCGGCACGCCGCGCGTGATCAGCTCACACCCCATGGCGGTCACGATGGCGTCGTCTTCGATGCGGATGCCAATGTTGTGGAACTTCGCGGGCACGCCGGGTGCAGGGCGCACATACAGGCCCGGCTCGATGGTCAGCACCATGCCCGGCTGCAAGATGCGGCTGGGGCGGTCTTTGATCAGCTCGCCACTCAGCGGGTCTTTGCGCTCGCTGATCTGGCCCACCTGCGAAGGCTCGACATAGCCGCCACAGTCATGCACGTCCATGCCCAGCCAGTGGCCGGTGCGGTGCATGTAAAACTGGAAATAACTGCGGTTGGCGATCACGTCTTGCGCATGGCCCACCTTGTTCTTGTCGAGCAAGCCGACATCGAGCAGGCCTTGTGCCAGAACGGCCACGGTGGCCTCGTGCGGGTCCACAAAGCGGGCACCCGCCTTGGTGGCCGCCACAGCCGCGTCTTGCGAGGCCAGCACCAGGTCGTACAAAGCGCGTTGCGGGCCGGTGAATTTCCCGTTGGCCGGGAAAGTGCGGGTGATGTCGCTGGCGTAACCGTCGAGTTCGCAACCTGCGTCGATCAGCACCAGATCGCCGTCTTTGATCATCGCCGCATCGGCGCGGTAATGCAGCACGCAGGCATTGGCCCCGCCCGCCACGATGGAGCCGTAAGCCGGGTACTGCGAGCCGCTTTGGCGGAACTCGTGCAGCAGCTCAGCGTCGAGGTGGTATTCGCGCACTTCTTGGCCCGCACGCAGCATGTTGGCGCTGCGCTGCATGGCCCGGATATGGGCGCGGGCGCTGATGCTGGAGGCTCGGCGCATGATGTCCTGCTCATGCGCGTCTTTGACCAGACGCATCTCGTCAAGCAGGCTGCACAGGTCGCGCTGCTGCTCGGGGCACAAAGCGCCGTAGCGTACGCGCGCACGCACCGACTGCAGCCAGCCGCTCACCAGGCTTTCCAATCCAGAGTGGATGGCAAAGGGGTACCAAACGGTGCTGCGGTTTTCCAGCAACTTGGGCATGTGCGCGGCCATCTCGCCGATGGGCAAAGCCCGGCTCATGCCCAAAGCGGCAGGCGCAGCCTCAGGGCCCAGGCGAATGCCGTCCCAGATTTCGCGTTCCAGGTCTTTGGGCTGGCAAAACAAGGTGCAGTCACCCTCTGCCGTGATCACCAGCGTGGCATGCGGCTCGGTGAAACCGGTCAGGTAATAAAAGTAACTGTCGTGCCGGTACAGGTAATCGCTGTCGCGGTTGCGTGGGCGCTCTGGCGCGGTGGGGATGATGGCGATGCCGCCAGCGCCCAATTGGGCAGCGAGACGGGCACGGCGTTGTGCGTAGATCAGGGTGGTGTCGGTCATTTGGAGAACAGTCCCATAAGAAGACGCCATTATGTTCGCTCTCCTTTCAGTGCGCGCGCCCGTACAGTCACCCGGGTGCCTGATCAGGTGATGCCGCCGTTGAGTTGCGCGAGCCGCTCAGGGGTGCCCACATCGGTCCAGTCGCCCGCGTAAACCTCGCCTGACACTTGGCCCCGATCCATCGCCGCACGCAGCAGGGGGGCCAGCGCCAGCGCCACGCCCTGGGGGTTGCCGGGGGGCAGGCCGCAGTTGGCAAAAACGGCTTTTTTGTAAAGCGCAACGGTGCTGAAGGTGTAAGCGCAGCCGAGGCTGCCTTTGGGCAGGTTGAGCACCTGACCCTCAGCTGACAGGCCAAAGTCGCCGCCCGGGTTGTGAGCCGGGTTGGGCACCAGCCACAGGTGGGCCAGCGCAATGCTGGCGCTAAAACGTGCGACGGCCTGTTGCGTGAACACCAAATCGGGGGCAAACACATCGCCCGCCAACACCCAGAACACCTCATCGAGCTGGGGCAATGCCCGCACAATGCCGCCTGCGGTCTCCAGCGCGTGGCCAAAGTCCTGGCCTTCATGCGAATAGCGGATCTGAACTTCTGGTAAGCCGGGCCATTGGATTTGCTCACCCAAGTTCGCCGGAAACTGCTCCCCCAGCCAAGCGGTGTTGACCAGCTGTTGCACAAAGCCGCCCCTGGCCAGGGCCTGCATGGGCCAGTGCAGGAGCGGCTGGCCGCGCACGCGCAGCAAGGGTTTGGGAGTTTGGTCGGTCAAGGGGCGCATGCGTTCGCCTCGTCCGGCGGCCAGCACCATGGCCTGGGCAGGTGGCTTGGCGATGAGCAAGGGCGCTTGTGATGGGTGGGCAAATGAGGTCGGCATCCCCGGATGTTGCCACGGCCGCAGGCGCTCTCGGGACAGCCCTGGCCAAATGCCGCGCCCTAAACTTCAGCGTGCAGGCCGTTCGCAGCGGACGAGCCAGGCCGCCACCAGGAGACAGACCCCATGACACGCCCCCCCATCAGCGTCATCACCGCCGCACAAAACGCCTCACAGCGCCTGGCTGATCGCCACACCCCTTTTGTCATGAACGACTGGTACGTGGCCGCCTTTGGCGAGGAGATCAAGGACCAACTGCTGGCCCGCACGCTGCTGGGCCGCCGTTTGGTGTTTTACCGCGCCAGCGACGGCCGCGTGGTGGCGCTCGAAGACCGCTGCCCGCACCGCTCCATGCCGCTGTCAGCCGGCACGCTGGAGCAAGATACCATCGTGTGCGGTTACCACGGTCTGCGCTTCAACACCGAGGGCGATTGCATTGAGGTGCCCTCTCAGTCAACCTGCCCACCCAACATGGGCATCCGGACCTACCGCACCATCGAGCGCGGCGCGGTGGTCTGGATCTGGATGGGTCAGGCCGAGCAGGCCG
>NZ_JBILQU010000129.1:0-6461 GCF_044373035.1 Limnohabitans sp.
TTTGCCCAGCTGGCCAAGTTCTCGCCCTTCATCGCGGGCGACAGCCTGACGCTGGCCGACTGCGCAGCCGTCACGCACCTGCCCCTGATTTCGGGTGCCACCAAGCTGATTTACGGCAAAGACTTTTTGGCCGAATTGCCAGCGCGTGAATACCTCAAGATGATGGGCGAACGCCCCCACATGCAAAAAGTCAATGCCGATCGCAAAGCCAACATGGAATTGATGATGTCACGCATGAAAGCCAAAAGCTGAGTCTATGCGCTTGGACACTTGAGGCGCATCAACCCCTGCCCATGGCTGCAACCCCGAGGCAGCAGGGGTTGACCCACATCAATACCGCGTCACCCTAGACGCCTAGGATGAAGCCATGACTTCATCCCACACCTTAACCCTCCCCCTCCACCGCAAGCGCCTCTTGCATGAGCGCACGCAACTGCTGCAGCGCATCGCCGAACAGCGCGGTGGCTTGATCTCGCGCGCCGACATGGCCGCTGATCACGATGTGCGCAGTTTGGATGACCGGGCCCAAGCCATTTCCGAGCGCGATGACGAGTTCGCCATGAACGAACACGAAACCGCCGAGTTGGGGGACATCGAAGCCGCACTGGAGCGCATGGATGCGGGCACCTATGGCCAGTGCACCGATTGCGGCGTGACCATTGCGCCTGCGCGTTTACAGGCTTACCCCACTGCCAAACGCTGCATCGGTTGCCAGACTGTGGCCGAGCAGCACCGTTGATTTTTTAACCAAGGATTTTCATGAGTACTTATCACGCCGTGGTCTGGATGGACCACCAGCAAGCCCATGTGGTCATGTTTGACCGTGAGCACGTTGAAGCCCAGCGCATCCATTCGCGCAGCCACCACAAACACCAAGGCAAGGCCGGTGACACGGCGGCCTTTTACGCCGAGGTGGCCCAAGCCCTAGCAGGCACCCACGAAGTGCTGGTGACCGGACCAGGCCTGGCTCGCAACGAATTCCGTGACTGGTGCGCGGCCCACCACAAAAGCACCGCCGCAGCCATCGTCGACAGCATCGCCAGTGACCACCCCTCTGACGGCCAGCTGGTGGCTCTGGCCAAACATTACTTCAAAAAATTTGACGCGATGGCCACAGACCCCACACAGGCCTGAGCGACACCTGTATTCAGGCTCATGCATGAGCGGGTGTCGGGTTGTACCCGCTGCCCAGCAGCAGACTGACGGATAGGCCTTCACCAGGCTTTGCCAACCTGGCCACGGTCTACGCCAGCTGAACATCCCGCATCAGGGTTTTTCGGCTCTGCCAGCAGGCAAGGTTTTGGGGCCCATCAATGGCACTTCGGATTTGGCCCGAGGCTTGCCTATCGGGCTGGCAGACTGGCCTTTTTGAGTGGCCGCCATGTCTTCTTCGCTGGGGTATTGACCCAACAGCCAATAGTCAAACACACGCCTTGCAATAGGGGCTGCCGAAGCCGCGCCAAAACCCGCGTTCTCCACCACCACCGCCACCGCAATTCGCGGCTTTTCAGCCGGTGCGTAGGCCATGTACAAGGCGTGATCGCGCTGGTATTCAGACAGTTTGCCCGCGTCGTATTTCTCTTTTTGCCCGATGGTCACCGCCTGCGCTGTGCCGGTTTTTCCGGCACTGGTGTACGTTGCCCCGGCAAACACCCGGGCCGAGGTGCCCGAGGTGACCACCCCCACCAAGCCTTTGTGCACCACATCCACATGCTCGGGCTTGTAGCCCAAACTCAGGGCTTGCTGCGCAGTCACCTCCACCTGTGCGTGGGTCAAGGCATCCTGCGTGGCCGTGACCACCCGTGGCTTGAACTGCAGGCCACCATTGGCCAGCGTGGCTGTGGCCGAGGCCAGTTGCAGCATGGTGAAGGTGTTGTACCCCTGACCGATGCCCAGTGAGATGGTCTCGCCGCCGTACCACTTTTTTTGTTCGGGCCGCTTGTAATAATTGCGCTTCCATTCCGTGCTGGGCAAGATGCCGCGCACTTCGCCGGGCAAGTCGATGCCGGTGCTCTGGCCAAAACCCAGCGGCTTCATGAAGTCGTGAATCACATCCACACCCATGTCATTGGCCAGCGAGTAGTAATACACGTTACTCGACAGCACAATGGATCGCACCATGTCCACCGGTCCAAGCCCGGCATCGCCATGGCTGCGGAAAGTGTGCCCGCCATACGTCCAAGAGCCTGCGTCGTTGATGACAGTACTGGCACTGCGCTTGCCCGTAGACAAAGCGGCCATGGCCATGAAAGGCTTGTAGGTCGAACCTGGCGGGTAGGTGCCGCGCAATGCCCGATTCAGCAGCGGCTTGTCGATCGACTCGTTGAGCATCTGCCAATTTTCGACATCGATGCCGTCCACAAACAAGTTGGGGTCAAAGGTCGGCTTGCTCACAAAGGCCAGCACCTCGCCGTTGTTGGGGTCCATCGCCACCAGGGCGCCGCGCCGGTTCCCGAACAAGTCTTCCACCATTTTTTGCAGCAGAATGTCGATGGACAAAACCACGTTTTGTCCCGGTATGGCGGGACGGCTTGACAAACTGCGCGTGGCCCGCCCCCCGGCGGAAGTCTCCACCTCGTTGACGCCCGTGATGCCATGGAGCTCGCGCTCGTAGCGCTGCTCGACACCCAGCTTGCCAATGTATTCGGTGCCCCGGTAATTGGCCGCCTCGTCCTCATCCTCTTCCAGCCGCTCCTTGTCACGCTGGTTGATGCGTCCGATGTAGCCAATCACATGGCTGGCCAATTCGCTGTACGGGTACTGACGGAACAATCGAGCCTTGATCTCCACACCGGGAAAGCGGTAACTTTGCGCACTGAAGCGGGCCACCTCATCATCGGTCAAACGGTTGCGGATGGGCAGTGAGTCAAAGCTCTTGGACTCTTCGCGCAGTCGCTTGAAACGGCGACGGTCCTTGGTCTGGATGTCCACCAACTCAGCCAGCTCGTTGATCGTGGTCTCCAGGTCCTTGACCTTCGAAGGCGTGATCTCCAGCGTGTAAGCTGAATAGTTGCTCGCCAGCACGACGCCGTTGCGGTCCAAAATCGTGCCACGCGGCGGCACCGTGGGCAAGATGGCTGTGCGATTGTTCTCGGCTTGCGCCAACAGATCCTCGTGGCGAACCACTTGCAAATAAGCCAGCCGACTGGCCAGCAGCAAAAAGCAGCACAACACCACCCACTGCATGACCAGCACGCGGCCTTGAAAGCGCTGAATTTCGGCGCGTGAATCGCGCAGCTCAGCCAATGAGGGCAGGTTCAGGGACATGCTCACAGCGGACGGATGTCGTCGCGCTCAAAAGCGCGACGTTGGGGAGCCAGCAGCAAGGCCCCCACCAAGGGCCACAAGGCCGCTTGCAGCAAAGGCCCTGGCAGCTGACTCCATGCGGGCCAGGCATCATGCGCCACCAGCCTTATGAGCCACTCTACAAGCGCAGCGACCACAAAGAGCGGCAAAATTTGTAACGCCTGCTCGCCCAAGGGGAACCAATGCATACGCCGCTGCGCCACCGTGGCCATTCCAGAAAGCACCACGTATGACAGCGCGTTTTGGCCCAACAAGGCGGACTCGTGAACATCCAGCGCCAAGCCCAGCAAAAAGGCCAGCACCAAACCCACTCGGCGCGGTTGGTGCACGGTCCAAAAGACCATCACAATGGCCAGCACATCGGGCAGCCAGTACCAGCCCAAAAGACCCAACCACATGTGCAGCAACAAGGCCAACACAAAGCTCATGGCAATGAACTTGGGGTTGGCAGGCAAAAGCAGGGGACGCCCTGCGGGCATGATCATGGCTTGGCTCCTGCGGCGGGCATGGTGGGGGCTGCTGCCTTGACTTTGGGCGCTTTGGTCGGCTCTGGCTTGGGCGGTTCTGGCCAGTCCTTGACCGGCTGCAAAACCAACAAATGACGACCGCGTTCAGTGGCCATAGGCTCGGCGTGGACACGGGCAAACGACGAATCCACGCGTCGATCAATCCGGGCAATGCGCCCCACATGCAAGCCTGCAGGGTATACGCCATCGATGCCACTGGTGGTCAGCAGATCGCCCTTTTGCATGTCTGCACCTGCAGGCACAAACTTCAAGTCAAGCGAGCCACCCAGGGCTTGAGGATCGCCATTGGCCACATGGCGACTGCCGGTTCGGGCGTTCATGACCGGGATGCTCTGAGCCCGATCGGTCAGCAGCGTGACTTCACTGACCAAGGGGTAAACGCGGGTGACCTGACCGACCACCCCGGCCGTGTCGATGACCGCCGAGCCCGGGACAATGCCAGCCATCAGGCCACGGTCCACCACCACACGTTGTGTATAAGGGTCAGAGGTGTCGTAGAGCACCTGCACCGCCTTGGACGGGCCGGCCACTTGGGATCGCAAATCGAGCAGTTGCCGCAAATGGGCGTTTTCCTGACTGAGTTGCTCCACTTGCTGGAGACGTTGGGCCTGAGCGATGGTACGGGTCTGAAAGCTCAAGGCAGCGTCTTGCGCATCTTCCAAATTGCCAAAGTAAAGCATCAGGGCGTTGACCGCATTCACCGGCTGCAGTGACAACCACTGCAAAGGGGACAAAACCAAGGCCACACCCGAACGGACAGGCTGGGAGATGTGCAAACGATGGTCGGCCGCCATCAGCAACACCGCCAGCAGCCCCAGCAGCAAGGTCTTGGACGTGGTGGACAAGCCCTGCCGGAAGGTCGGTGGGGCACTGCGTTCAAGCGTATCCAGGGCCATGGTTCAATTGCACCGGATGGTGTTGGGTTGGGAAAGTTGGGTTGCAAGCAAACTGCAACCGCCCTGTTCTTATTCGCTGGTAAAAATGCTGCCCAGCTGGTCCATGCGCTCAAGCGCCATGCCGCAACCGCGCGCCACGCAGGTCAGCGGGTCTTCGGCCACCAGCACCGGCAAACCGGTTTCTTCGGCCAGCAATCGGTCCAGGTCGCGCAGCAAAGCGCCGCCGCCCGTGAGCATCATGCCGCGCTCGGCGATGTCGGCGCCCAACTCGGGCGGGGTGTGCTCGAGCGCGGTTTTGACAGCGGAGACAATCTGGTTGAGCGGATCGGTCAGCGCCTCCAAGATTTCATTGGAGCTGATGGTGAAGCTGCGCGGCACGCCTTCGGACAGGTTGCGGCCCTTGACTTCCATCTCCTTGACTTCGCTGCCGGGGAAGGCCGAGCCAATGTTTTTCTTGATGGCCTCGGCTGTGGGCTCGCCAATCAGCATGCCGTAGTTGCGGCGGATGTAGCTGATGATGGCCTCGTCGAACTTGTCGCCACCCACGCGCACACTGCCTTTGTAAACCATGCCGCCCAGCGAGATCACACCGACTTCGGTGGTGCCGCCACCAATGTCCACCACCATGGAGCCAGACGCCTCCGACACGGGCAAACCCGCGCCGATGGCCGCGGCCATGGGTTCTTCGATCAAATACACCTCGGAAGCGCCTGCGCCCAAAGCCGATTCACGAATGGCACGGCGCTCAACCTGGGTGGAGCCGCAAGGCACACAAATGATGATGCGGGGGCTGGGTCGAAAGGTGCTGCGGGGGTGCACCATGCGGATGAACTGCTTGAGCATTTGCTCGGTCACTGTGAAGTCGGCGATCACGCCGTCCTTCATGGGGCGAATGGCTTCGATGTTGCCGGGCACCTTGCCCAACATGGCCTTGGCTTCATGGCCCACGGCTTGCAAAGTCTTTTTGCCTTGGGGCCCACCTTCGTGGCGGATCGCAACAACCGAGGGCTCGTCCAGGACAATGCCTTTATCGCGCACAAAAATCAGGGTGTTGGCAGTGCCCAAATCAATGGCCAGGTCACTGGAAAAATAACGGCGAAAAGAAGAAAACATCGGCAATCCTTGGGTGCTCATGAGCCCGCAAACACCGGAAAACCCAGTGGCGGACAGCACAACGGTCAAATCGTGTGGGTCGAAAAGGGCTGGTTTTCAGGGCGTTCCGAGCCCTTCAGCAAACACGGGATAATACCCGATCCCCTGCCGCGTCGCGCGTGCGCGATCGCAGTCAGGCCTGGAAAATCGACCTTTACATCCCCATTTCAAACCATGTCGCTGACCCCACAGGATATTGCCCGCATCGCCAACTTGGCTCGGCTGGAGCTTCAACCCGAAGAAAGTGAGCGCATGCTCACGCAAATCAACGGCTTTTTCGGCATCGTCCAGGCCATGCAGGCCGTGGACACCACCGGCATCACCCCCATGGCCCACCCCGTGGCCGCCATCCAGGACATCACGCTGCGCCTGCGCCCCGACGTGGCCAGCGAACCCAACCAACGCGATTTGAACCAGCGCAGCGCCCCGGCCGTCGAGCGCGGGCTGTTTTTGGTGCCCAAGGTGATCGAGTGAGCCGCACGATGAATTCTCTGCACGACATGACCGTGGCCGAACTGGCCCAGGCCCTCAAGACCAAACAGGTCAGCGCTGTGGAAGTGGCCACCGGCTTTTTGGCCCG
>NZ_JBILQU010000034.1:0-27303 GCF_044373035.1 Limnohabitans sp.
GCGTTCAAAGTCTTGGGCGGCCAGTTTCGCGGCCGCATCGGGCTGCACCAGAAAGTTCATGTAAGCGCTGGCCGCTTGTTGCGCCGGGTCATTTTGCAAGGCTTTGAGGAAAGGGCCGGGGTGGGGCGAGTTGATGATGACCAGTTGGCACAACCGTTCGGGGTGCTGGTTGGCCAGGTTCCAGGCCACTGCACCCCCCCAGTCGTGGGCGACCAATGCTGCCAGCGGGGCATGGCCCGATTCCAGGCCAATCAGGGCCACGATGTCCTGCACCAGGTGCTTGGCCCGGTAAGCCTTGACATCGTCTGGGGCGCTGGAGCGTTCATAGCCGCGCAGGTTGGGGGCTACGCAGCGGTAGCCGCCGTTTTCGGGTTTGGAAAAGTGGACCAGCAAAGGGTCCCAAACCCAGGCGGCTTCCGGAAAGCCATGCAGAAACATCAGCACGGGACGGCCCTGATCGCCGCAGGCGCGGCAGCTCAGGGTGATGCCGTGGGTCAGGTCCTGCTGCCAGGTCTGAATGTTGGTGGGGGATGTGGACACGGGGGGCACTCCTTGAGAGGCGGCGATCCTGTTGCTGTCAAAGGCTGGGGCTCACTCGTCCAGGGCTTCGGGTTCTTCTTCAGGTGGCTCGTTGGGCACCGGGTCCTGCGCTGCACCTTCGGCCGGGTGAGTCCAGTCCCACAGCAGTTGCGCCACCTCGTCAACACCTTGTTTTTTCAGGGCTGAAAAAAGTTTGACTTCACCGCCACCAGCCTGCAGTCGCGCAATCGACAAGGCCTTGGCTTGTTCGGCGCGGGTGAGTTTGTCGGCCTTGGTCAAGATGATCAGGAACTTCAGGCCTTCCTCAACACGCGGACGGATCACTTCCAGCAGGATGTCGTCAAGTTCGGTCAGGCCATGGCGCGGATCGCACATCATGACGATGCCTTTGAGATTTTCGCGGCTGACCAAATAGTTGGCCATGACTTGCTGCCAACGCAACTTGTCCATCTTGGCCACAGCGGCATAACCGTAACCGGGCAAATCGGCCAGCACGGTGTCGGTGATGCCTTGTTTGCCTAAAGCGAACAGGTTGATGTGCTGGGTTCGGCCGGGTTTTTTGGAGGCAAAAGCGAGCTGTTTTTTTTGCGTCAGGGTGTTGATGCAGGTGGACTTGCCCGCGTTGGAGCGGCCCACAAAGGCGATTTCGGGCGTGTCCATCTCGGGCAGGTGGTGCAGTTGCGCGGCGGTGGTCAAAAAACGGGCGGTGTGCATCCAGCCCATGGGCGTGACAGCTGCGGGGTTGTTGCGCACCGCCGAAACCACGGCCGGACTGGCTTTGGTGGCTTTGGGGGGGCTGGCAGGAACGCGAACATGGGGGCGGGAGCTCATAAATCAGGGATACCTTGGGTCGTCAGGAAACTGACGCAGACCTCATTGTAGAATCTTGGGGTTTTGCGCCAACTCTTGGATCACGCCATGAAGTCGATTTTCTCTCTCTTGACCACCGCCCTGTCAGCCGCTTTGGTGGCCGGTTCTGCCTTGGCTGCCGGCCCTGCGCCGCAAGCCGCCAAACCCGACCTTGCCAAAGGCGAAGCCATTTTTAGCCAAGCTTGTATGGCTTGCCATGCCGCAGACGGCAACTCCACCACGCCAGCCAACCCCAAGTTGGCCCAGCAACACCCAGAGTATTTGCTCAAACAATTGCAAGAGTACAAATCGGGCAAACGTGCCAACGCCGTCATGAGCGGCATGGTCGCTGCTCTGAGCCCTGAAGACATGCGCAACATCGCTTTTTGGCTGGCCTCCAAGCAAGCCAAACCCGGCTTTGCCAACGCCAAAGAGACCGTGGCCTGGGGCGAGCGCATTTACCGCGGTGGCATCCCTGACCGCCAAATCGCCGCTTGCGCGAGCTGCCATTCACCCAATGGTGCGGGTATGCCTTCGCAGTACCCACGGTTGTCGGGTCAGCACGCTGACTACACCGCTGGCCAATTGGTGATGTTCCGTGAAGGTGTGCGCAAGAACAACCTGCAAATGACGCAGGTCGCCGCCAAAATGAACGACCGTGAAATCAAGGCGGTGTCGGACTACATCGCGGGTCTGCGCTGATTATTTGACCGGGTGATGACCTGGGCACGTGTCCGTATTGCCCTGTGAACCTCAGGGGGTTTCAAGACCACGGGCAGGGCTCTCGGTCATAATTAAGAATCGGCTGATATGACACGCACCAAGGCCGGTTTTCCGGCCTTGAACGTTTCTGGCGGGCCCTGTCCCGCCATTTCTTTGCTGGCTTCTTTTTTGAATACCCCATGACGATTGTTGCAACCAGCCCTGAATCCGAGCGCAGCTCGCCCCGAGGGCAGGCCGTGATCGAGTTGCTGGCGTCGATGCGGTTTGCCATTTCCTTGCTGACGATCATTTGCATCGCCTCGGTGATCGGCACGGTGCTCAAGCAAAACGAGCCGACCAACAACTACATCAACCAGTTCGGGCCGTTTTGGGCCGAGTTGTTTGCCACACTCAAGCTCAACAGTGTTTACAGCGCCTGGTGGTTCTTGTTGATTTTGGCGTTCCTGGTGCTCAGCACCAGCCTGTGCATTGCCCGCAACGCGCCCAAGATCCTGGTGGACCTGAAGAATTACAAGGAAAACATCCGCGAGCAAAGTCTCAAAGCCTTTCACCACAAGGCCGAGGGTCATCTGAATGAAGCGCCCGAGGCGGCGGCCAAGCGACTGGGGGCCTTGCTGGCCACGGGAGGCTGGAAGGTCAAGCTGCAAGAGCGGGACACCCCAGCAGGCAAGGGCTGGATGTTGGCGGCCAAGGCGGGTGCGGCCAACAAGATCGGTTACATCGCGGCGCACTCGGCCATTGTGTTGGTGTGTGTGGGGGGCTTGCTCGATGGCGATCTGGCGGTGCGCGCCCAGATGTGGTTTGGCGGTAAGGAAATCTACAACGGCGGTGGCCTGATCGCCGATGTGCCTGCGCAGCACCGCCTGTCCGAGCGCAACCCGGCGTTTCGCGCCAATTTGCTGGTGGCTGAAGACACCGCGTCGGGCACCGCCATCCTGAACCAGTCCAACGGCATCTTGTTACAGGAGCTGCCCTTTGTCATTGAGCTCAAAAAATTCATTGTCGAGTACTACTCGACCGGCATGCCCAAGCTGTTTGCCAGCGACATCGTCATTCACGACAAGGCCACGGGTGAGAAAAAGCAAGCGCGTGTCGAGGTGAACCACCCGGCCAGCTTCAAAGGCATCAACATTTACCAGTCCAGCTTTGACGACGGTGGCTCTCAGGTCACTTTGCAAGCCGTACCCATGGCGGCAGCCACCAAGTCCTTTGAAGTGGAAGGCACCATTGGTGGCAGCACCGACCTGACCAATGGCAACGAAAAAATGAGCCTGGAGTTCACCGGGCTGCGCGTCATCAATGTCGAAAACATGTCGGGTGGCGAAGGTCCCCAAGGCACGGCGGTGGATGTGCGCAAGGTGGATTTGCGCAGCGCCATCGATGAGCGCTTGGGCGCGGGCAACAAAACCACGCAAACCAAAGACCTGCGCAATGTGGGCCCCAGCGTGAGTTACAAGCTGCGCGATGCGGCTGGCCAGGCGCGTGAATACAACAACTACATGTTGCCGGTGGACACGGGCGATGGTGTGCCGGTGTTCTTGCTCGGCATGCGCGAGACGCCCAGTGAGCCGTTTCGCTACTTGCGCCCCCCCGCAGACGAAAACGGCGAGTTGACCGGTTTCATCCGATTGCGTTCTGCCCTGGAAACGCCCGAGCTGCGTGCGCGGGCGGTGCAGCGTTATGCCCGCAAGGCGGTGGACCCCCAACGACCCGAATTGACCCAGCAACTGGCCGATTCAGCTGAGCGCGCTTTGGGTTTGTTTGCAGGCAGAGAAGAGGTCAAGGACCAAAAAGTAGCGGGCCTGCAGGCCTTGGCAGATTTTCTGGAGGCCAACGTGCCCGAGGCCGAGCGCGCCCGTGCAGGCGAGATGTTTGTGCGCATCCTGAACGGTACCTTGCTCGAATTGGACGCCGTGGCGCGCGAGCAAGCCGCAGCCCAACCTTTGCCCGCCGACAAAGTGCAGGGCTTCATGTCACAGTCAGTGCTGGCCCTGTCTGACGCGTCGTTTTACCCCGCGCCCATGACGTTTTTGCTCAAGGATTTCAAGCAGGTGCAAGCCAGCGTGTTCCAGGTGGCCAGAGCGCCTGGCCAGTCCATCGTGTACCTGGGCTGTGCCTTTTTGATCATGGGTATTTTTGCAATGCTGTATGTTCGGGACCGTCGCTTGTGGGTCTGGCTGTCACCTCAGGGCGAGGGTGCCCAAGCGAGCTTGGCCTTGTCGTCCAACCGCAAGACCATGGACGTGGACCGTGAATTTGAACAACTGACCGCCCGTTTGCTGGGCCGCTCCGAGAAAACACCATGACGACTGTGACTTTGAACCCCGGCTATTTTTCGAGCCGCTCGGCCCTGGATTGGGGCTTTGCCTTGCTGGCGCTGTTGGGCACAGTGTTCGCCTTCATCCGCTACCAGCACGCCATGGATGTGTACGAGCAAGGCATTTTGATCGGCACCTTGCCCGCGGTGATCTGGCTGGTCTGGTTCTGGCGGCCGCTGCGCACCCTGGTGCTGGTGGTGACGGGTTTGTCGCTCTTGGCCATCTACCTTTACCAAGGCGATTTGGCGCGGTCCGAGCAGGTGTTTTTGCTCAAGTATTTCCTGTCCAGCCAGTCGGCCATTTTGTGGATGAGCCTGCTGTTTTTCATCAGCACCGTTTTTTATTGGGCGGGCATGTTCATTCGCGGCCAGGGCGATGCCATGGAGTCTTTGGGCTCGCGCATGGCTTGGGTGGCGGTGGGCTTGGCCTTGATCGGCACCTTGGTGCGCTGGTACGAAAGCCACCAGTTGGGCCCGGACATTGGTCACATCCCGGTCAGCAACTTGTATGAAGTTTTCATCATGTTTTGCTGGATGACGGCGGCTTTTTATCTTTACTACGAAGCGCAGTACAAGACCCGTGCTTTGGGTGCGTTTGTCATGTTGGTGGTGAGTGCAGCGGTGGGCTTTTTACTCTGGTACACGCTGGTGCGCGAGGCGCATGCCATTCAGCCCTTGGTGCCTGCCCTCAAGAGCTGGTGGATGAAGATCCATGTGCCGGCCAACTTCATTGGGTATGGCACCTTTGCCCTGGCTGCGATGGTGGCTTTTGCCTACTTGATCAAGCAAACCGCTGGCGAGACACGTTGGTACAAACTGGCCCCCTTGTGGTTGTTGGGCATCGTGTTGTGTTTTGAGCCGGTGGTGTTCCGCCAAACCGCCAATGATCAGACCAGCAGCTACTGGATGGTTTACTTCGGGGTGTCCGCCTTCATCGTGGCGGGCATTTTGTTGGGTCGACGACGCATTGCCGAGCGCCTGCCGTCTTTTGAAATCCTCGACGATGTGATGTACAAATCCATCGCCGTGGGTTTTGCCTTCTTCACCATCGCCACCGTGCTGGGTGCTTTGTGGGCGGCCGAGGCCTGGGGCGGTTATTGGAGCTGGGATCCCAAGGAGACCTGGGCCCTGATTGTCTGGTTGAACTACGCCGCTTGGCTGCACATGCGCCTGATGAAGGGCCTGCGCGGCACCGTGGCGGCTTGGTGGGCCTTGGTGGGCTTGGGCATCACGACCTTTGCGTTTTTGGGCGTGAACATGTTCCTGAGCGGCTTGCACAGCTACGGCACACTGTGAGTTCAGGGGCGAAGCCTCTGCTGACCGCAAAGGTCTTGGCGCCTTAGTCTGACAGCTGGTCGTACAGCGTCAGGCCATGGCTGACTGCGTTGAGCAGGGCCTCGGTTCTGAAGGGCTTCCACAAGAAGGTGACCGCGTTCGATTGCTGCGCAGCCAGGGTTTCATGGGGCAAGCTCTCGCCGCTCATGAAAATCACGGGAATGCGGTTGCCTGCTTTGACCATTTGGGCTTGGAGTTCTACGCCCGTCATTTTGGGCATGCGCACATCGAGCAGCATCACGCGCCGCTCGGTCAAGGGCTCAGCGGCCAGATAAGCATGGGCACCGTCGTGGGTGCGGACTTTGAAGCCTCGGGCCTCCAACACCAGCTGCAACATGCGCCGAATGTCTGGATCGTCATCGACCACTTCGATCAGGGCTGGATTGGACACGGGGCTTTAAAAACAAGGTGAAGGTTCATTTTAACGACAGCTCAAAGGCCATGGCGTGTGGGCATAGCCTTAAAGTGATCGCATATTGGCGACGTCCAATGCCGGTGCTTGTCGGTCCAAAATTGGGCATGGCTTGCCTCTTGTTGCGGGACTTTAGGCCCCTTTGTGCAAAAGTGATTGGGAGCGTTCACAATGAAGCTTAGGCAATTTTCAACCAGGCCCATCACATGATCATCCGCTCTTCTTCATCGGGTTTTTTGCACCCTGTGTCCAGCGACATCACCCCCCAGGCGGCTTACCAATCCCGCCGCGACCTCATGCGACAGCTCGCCGCGGGCTCGGCGGGCCTGGCTTTGGCGGGCTGGGGGTTGCGCGACGCCCAGGCTCAAATGGCCCGGCCCGGCCAGCTGCCACCCCTGGCCTCGGTGCCCACCAAGATGGCGGGTGCCATGGTTTTGGACAAGCTCACGCCCTACAAAGATGCCGCCACGTACAACAATTTTTACGAGTTCGGCACCGACAAGGCCGACCCGGCCAAGCGTGCCCACACACTCGTGACCGATCCCTGGAGCGTGGAGATCGAGGGCTTGGTGAAGAAGCCCGCCCGCGTGAACTTGGAAGACCTGCTGAAGTGGGGTGCCATGGAAGAGCGCATCTACCGCCTGCGCTGCGTGGAAGGCTGGTCGATGGTGATTCCCTGGATCGGTTATTCGCTGGCCGATCTGATCCGGCGCGTGGAGCCCCTGCCGGGTGCCAAGTTTGTGGAGTTCGTGACCCAGGCCGACCCCAAAACCATGCCGGGGCTGCGCTCGGGTGTGATCGATTGGCCCTATCTCGAAGGCTTGCGCATGGACGAGGCCATGCACCCCCTGACCTTGCTGGCCTTTGGCATGTATGGCGAGGTGATGCCCAAGCAAAACGGCGCGCCCCTGCGCTTGGTGGTGCCCTGGAAGTATGGCTTCAAGAGCGGCAAGAGTCTGGTCAAGATCCGTTTCACCGACAAGCAACCGGTGATCTCGTGGGAAAAGTCTGCACCTCAAGAATACGGTTTTTACTCCAATGTGAACCCGAATGTGGACCACCCGCGCTGGAGCCAGGCCACCGAGCGGCGCATTGGCGAAGACGGTTTGCTGGCCAAAAAACGCAAGACGCTCATGTTCAACGGCTACGAGACACAGGTCGGCCAGCTTTATGCCGGCATGGACCTGAAGAAATTCTTCTGATGCCGCTGCGGGTCAACGTCTTGAGGGCATGAGGGCGGCGCTGCGTCATCCCGCCGCTTGGTGGGCATTGCTGGTGCTGGGCTGCATGCCCTGTGCTTGGTTGCTGGCGCAAACCCTGCAGGACCAGCTGGGGCCCAACCCGGCAGAGGCCCTGATCCGCGCTACGGGCGATTGGACGCTGCGCAGCCTGTGCGTGGTGCTGGCCGTGAGCCCTTTGCGCGAACTGCTGGGCTGGCCCGAGCTGTTGCGGTTTCGGCGCATGCTGGGTTTGCTGGTGTTTGGTTATGCCAGTTTGCACTTGCTGTGCTACGCCTGGTTTGACATGGGCTTTGACCTGGCCGACACGCTGCAAGATCTCCTCAAGCGCCCCTTCATCTGGTTGGGTTTCAGTGCCTTTGTGATCTTGCTGGCGCTGGCCGCCACCTCGTTCAATCGGGCCGTACGCTGGCTGGGCGGCAAGCGCTGGCAACTGCTGCACCGGGGTGTTTATGCGGTGGCCGTGTTGGCCGTGCTGCATTTTTGGTGGATGCGCGCGGGCAAGCAGGACTTTGACGAGGTGCTGGTTTATGCGGGCATCTTGGCGGGTTTGCTGGGCTGGCGCGTGAAGCGGGTTTGGACGCAACGCGCCCACTAAACTTTTATCTATTAATTAATTTCAGTAAATATCCAATAAAGTCGTTTAACGATAGTCACTTGGGATAAAGTATCTATCCATGATGGATGCTGGTAAATCACTTCAAATCACTCTTCGGCAGTTACTGGCGCAGTCGCCAGAACTGACCGCCGCCCAGTTGCAGTCAGCAACTGGCATGAGCCAGCCCAGCATTTCATTGGCGCTCAAGGCCATGGGGCTCGGGCAGTCAGCGGGTGGCGTGGCCCGCCTGGGTGCAGCGCGCAGCACGCGCTATGCATTGACAAAAAATATACAAGGATTGCCAGCCCGGCACAGTTTGCTGTGCGATGGGGCGGATGGTGTGCCCCGTCACTTTGGTGAGCTGACTTATCTGAGCGGCAACCGCGTGCATGTGCGCAGCGGCAAGCAGGAGTGGTTGTCTCACGCGGCCTTGCCTTGGTTTTTGACGCCTCTGCAGCCCCAAGGTTTTTTGGGGCGACAACTGGCCCGTTTGCGTCCGGATTTTCCTGCAGATCCTGAGCGTTGGTCACTGGAGCAAGTGCTGTATTTCACGGTCAACCATGTGCGTGAGGCCAGTGGTGCTTTTGCCATAGAAGGGCCTGCAGGGGTCGCACACGTCGCTGTTTGTGATGTTGCACAAAGCCTGGCGCAGACGTTTGATCGGTTGGCTGCTCAAGTGGGAACCAGCTTGCCAGCGGGTTCATCCGCAGGGGGGGAGCAACCGAAATTTTTGTGGCGTGAACCCGATGGTCTTCGCTGGCTTGTCAAATTCAGCCCACCTCGCGGTACGCCGTTTGGTGAGCGATGGCATGCTTTGTTGCATCTGGAAAAACTGGCCCTCGATGTGCTACGCGAAAACGGCATGACCAGTGCCGAGACCCGCATTGTCGAGAGCGCGACGCGCACTTTTTTGTTGTCTCGGCGTTTTGATCGGACTGCAGAATTTGGCTACCGCCACTTGGTGGCTGCCTCAGCCGTGCACGAGCATTTCGTCCAAACTCCGCGTCAGCACTGGGTGGGCACTTGCCGGGCGTTGCATGACATGAACTTGTTGCCTTCGGGCGACCTGAGCACTGCGACCCAAGCCTATGTGTTTGGGCAATTCATTGGCAACACCGACATGCACTTTGGTAATTTGTCTTTTTTTGTTCAAGACGTGATGCGCCCACGATTTGAATTGGCACCGATTTACGACATGTTGCCCATGATGTGGCGGCCCAGCATCCACAGCGGCAGCTTGGATGCAGAGCCTTTGAGAGCACCTCATGCCTTGGCTGTTGACCCGGCTTTGACCGATGCGGCGCGCGATTGGGCGGTGGCTTATTGGGAGCGAGCCGCTGCGATGCGCACATTGGGGCAGTCCATGCAGACCGTCTGCGCCCTCAACGCCCAGCGTTTGAAATCGCGTTTTGCGGGTTTGTGAAGGCGCAGCCTCAGACCAACTGCTCCAGAGCAAAAGTGTCAAACGCCGACTCGCGTTGGCGAATCAGGTGGGCCTTTGTGCCATCCACCAGAATTTCGGCTGCACGGCCTCGGGTGTTGTAGTTGCTGGCCATGCTCATGCAGTAAGCGCCTGCCGACAACACGGCGAGCACGTCACCCGCTGCGACCCGCAGCTGACGGTCGCGGCCGATCCAGTCGCCGCTCTCGCACACCGGGCCGACCACGTCGTACACGACACCATCGCCTGAGCGGGGTTGCACGGGCACGATCTGGTGAAAGGCTTGGTACATGGCCGGGCGGGGCAGGTCGTTCATGGCGGCGTCGATGATGCAGAAATTCTTTTGCTCGCCGGGTTTGAGGTACAGCACCTCGGTCAGGCACACGCCCGCGTTGCCCACGAGCGAGCGACCCGGTTCAATCATGAGCTGGCGCTGGCCGTAGCCACGGGCATCGAGTTTGGCCAGCAGTTGTGCCCACAGCGCATCGGCTTCGGGCGGTGTGTCGCCGTTGTAATTGATGCCCAGACCGCCGCCAAAGTCGATGTGGTGGATCGGAATGCCCGCTGACTCGACCTCGGCCACCAGGTCCAGCACGCGGTCCATGGCGTCCAGATAGGGCGTACTGTCGGTGATTTGCGAGCCGATGTGGCAGTCGATGCCCACCACTTTCAAGCCCGGCAGGCTGGCGGCGTGGCGGTAGGCGCGCAGTGCTTCTTCATGGGCGATGCCGAATTTGTTGCCCTTGAGGCCGGTCGAAATGTAGGGGTGCGTCTTGGGGTCCACATTGGGGTTCACGCGCAGGCTGACCGGGGCTTGTTTGCCCAGACTCACGGCCACCTCGCTCAGCACATCGAGTTCGGCTTCGCTTTCCACATTGAAGCAAGCAATGCCCACTTGCAGCGCTTGTTTCATTTCAGCGCGAGTCTTGCCTACACCCGAAAAAATCACTTTGGCTGGGTCGCCGCCTGCGGCCAGCACGCGGGCCAGTTCACCCCCCGAGACGATGTCAAAGCCGCAACCGGCCTCGGCAAACACTTGCAGGATGGCCAGGCTGGAGTTGGCCTTCATGGCGTAGCAAATTTGCGCCGGGCGGCCGGCAAAGCCGCGCTGGTAGGCGGCCAGGGCCGAGAGCATGGCGGCTTTGGAGTACACAAACAAGGGCGTGCCGTGTTCGCGGGCCAGTTGGGACAGCACCACGCCCTCCACATGCAGTTGGTCGCCCACATAGGCGATGTGGGGTTGTCCGGGGAGTGGGGTGTGAGAGGTCATGGGTTAAGAAGGCTCGGGGTAAAAAGGGATGTCAAGTAGGCAGGTGTCAACGGGGCTTGAGCTTGGGTCTGTGTTCGTTATCGAGGCGTTGCAGCCGGAATCGGTTGCGGTGTGGTGGCTTGGCCAGAGGGTGCAGGAGCGCTTGACGAGGCCTTGGGGGGCGAGTGCAGTGGGTTCAGTGTTTGGGGCAAGGTGGCGCGCCCGGCCGAAGCCGGCGTGGTGGGCAGGACCAGGGGGCCTCGTTGACCGCAAGCGCTCAATACGGCCGCACCGCCAACAAGGGCATGCAGCATGACTAGAATCTTCATCACCTTCAACATGCTGCGATTGTAATGACCGACCTTGAATTTCTGGACCAAGCTGAACGCCTGCTGACGGGCGTAGAGATCAGCTGCGATCGTCTGAACGACGACACCGATGCCGACGTAGACAACCAAAGGGTGGGCGGCATGGTCACTTTGACTTTCCCCAACCGCAGCCAGATCGTGATCAATTTGCAAAAGCCCCTGCACGAAGTGTGGCTGGCGGCCCGCTGCGGCGGCTTTCATTACAAGTTTGACGGCGCGCACTGGCAAGACACCAAGGGCCAGGGGGAGTTTTGGCAGAGCCTGACGCGCTTCGCTTCGGAACAATCAGGACAAAGCTTGACGTTCAGTCCATGAGCGATTGGGCCAGTGGCATCGTGCGTCAGGCCTCCAGGGGCTTTAAGGGCTTCAATTTCTGAACAGATCCAGTATCCGCTTGCGTTCTTCTTGCGGCTGCACGGCGTCTGCCTGGCCACTGGTGTCGTTGTTGCCGCCCAGTGCAGAAATGCCGTTGTTGCCTGAAAACTCCGAATAAAACCATTCGCCCCCGATTTGGACCAAGCCCTCTGCCGGCTTGGGCTCAGTGATGGGCAGGTTCCGCAAGGCGGTTTCCATGTACTTGATCCAAACAGGCAAGCTCAGGCCGCCCCCCGTCTCACGGTCGCCGAGTTTGCGCGGTGTGTCGTAACCGATCCAGACCACGGCGGCAAGTTGCGGGTGGTAACCCGCAAACCAAGCGTCCATGGCATCGTTGGTGGTGCCGGTTTTGCCGTAAATGTCCGGCCGTTTGAGTGTCGCTTGTGCACGGGCGGCCGTGCCGGAGCGGGTCACTTCCTGCATCAGGTTGGTCATGACAAAAGCGTTGCGTTGGGGTATTGCGCGTATTGACGTTTCATCGATTTCAGGGGCAGGGCTGTCGACCAGCAAGCGGTCCTTGTAGTCGGTGATGCGGTTGATCAAGTGGGGGCTGACTCGGTAGCCACCGTTGGCAAATACCGAATAACCCGTGGCCATTTGCATGACCGTGACCGAGCCTGCGCCCAAGGCCATGGTCAGGTAGGGCGGGTGTTTGTCCGCGTCAAAGCCAAAGCGGGTGACCCACTCTTGGGCCGGGCGGGTGCCCACCGATTGCAGCACGCGAATGGAGACCATGTTCTTGGACTTGGCCAAACCGGTGCGCAGGCTCATGGGGCCATCAAATTTGCCGTCGTAGTTTTTGGGCTCCCACGGCTGGCCGCCCGTCACACCGCCATCAAAAAACAAGGGCGCATCGTTGACCATGGTCGCAGGTGAGATGCCTTTTTCCAGGGCTGCTGAGTAGATGAAGGGCTTGAAGCTGGAGCCAGGCTGGCGCCACGCCTGTGTGACATGGTTGAACTTGTTCTTGGCATAGTCAAAGCCGCCGACCAGGGCCCGGATGGCGCCTGTTTGCGGCGTCAAGGCGACAAAAGCACCCTCGACTTCTGGCAATTGGGTGAGCTCCCACTGGCCCTTGGGCAGTTGAACAATGCGGACCACAGCACCTTTGCGTAGGCGTTTGGCCTCTGGTGCTTTGTCTGACAGGCCTGATTGCACTGGCAAGAGGCCGTCGCCAGTGATGGTGATTTGTTCGCTGTTTTGTCGGACCACCACGACTTTTTTAGGGGATGCCTCCAGCACCACCGCGGACACCACATCGCCGTTGTCCGGGTGATCTTCCAGGGTCTCGTCAATCAGGTCTTCGGCCAGTTTGGGGTCATTGGGCAGGTTGATGAATTTTTCAGGTCCACGGTAAACCTGGCGGCGCTCAAAATCCATCAAACCCTGGCGCAACGCCTGGTAGGCCGCCATTTGGTCCTGTGACTGGATGGTGGTGTAAACGTTCAACCCACGGGTATAGGTGTCCTGGCCATATTGAGCGAACACCATTTGCCTGACGGTTTCTGCGACAAATTCGGCGTGCAGGGTTTTTTTGTTGCCTGATGACTTCAAAGCCAACGGCTCGGCTTTGGCTTGAGCAGCTTGCCTGGCGGTGATGTAGCCGTTTTCTTCCATGCGCTCGATGATGTAGAGCTGGCGTGAGCGGGCGCGTTTGGGGTTGGCGATGGGGTTGAAGGCCGAGGGCGCTTTGGGCAGACCGGCGAGCATGGCCGCTTCGGCAATGGTGATGTTTTTCAATGACTTACCAAAGTAGGTCTCTGCTGCCGAGGCAAAACCATAGGCCCGGTTGCCCAGGAAGATCTGGTTCATGTAGATCTCCAGAATCTGGTCCTTGGTCAACAGGTGTTCGAGCTTGTAGGTCAGCAGGATTTCGTAAATTTTGCGGGTGTAGGTTTTTTCGGAAGACAGGTAGACATTGCGTGCCACCTGCATGGTGATGGTGGATGCGCCTTGGCTTTTCAAGCGACCGATGTTGGCGAAACCCGCACGCAAAATGCCCAGGTAGTCCACGCCACCATGGTCATAAAAGCGGTTGTCCTCAATGGACAGCACCGCGTCTTTCATGATTTGTGGGATCTCCTGGATGGGCGTGAGGTTGCGGCGCTCTTCACCAAATTCACCCATCAACTGACCATCGGCCGTGAACACGCGCAGGGGCAGTTTGGGCTTGTAGTTGGCCAGATCCGAGATGTCTGGCAAGTTGGGGTAGGCCGTCACCATGGCCACGCCCACGACCATCAGCAAACAAAATAAGCCTGCCGCAAGCAAGCCCAAGGCCCACAAGGCCAGCTTGACTAACCAGGCCCATGCGCTGGAAGCAGGGGGATTGGTTTTTGAGGCTCTTTTAGGGGCGTCCGGAGCAGTGTCTTGTTGGGGCATAGAGCTTGGGGTGGGTGCGGCCAGCGGATTACCGAACGCCTTGCATTATAAAAATCCTGAGGGTGCGCACAGTGGCGGGTCTGTCAATATGAATACTTTGAGTATAAAAATGAGTTGTTCTCCCAGCAAAATCATGTTACAAAACTTGTCAACACAAGCCATCTTAGGCTTGGACAGGGAGGATCATGCCATCTTGGTCGCGGTTTTGGCAGCAACTGGCCAGTCGTCGGGTGCGGCGGGCTTGGGGCTTGGCTTCGGATGGGCAGGACTGGGCCTTGATGGGCTTGTCATTCCACAAAGTGGTGGGTGTTCGGGTGCAAGCGATGGAAAAAATCACACCCACGGGCTCGGATCACGCAGCTTTTGGATTCAGCGACGGCTTGAGGCGGGTGGGCGTGCGTGCGCGCCAGCAGGTTTCGGTGGCCTTGGCGGAAGACAAGGTGATGGCGGGGGTCTTGGAGTTGCCTGCAGAATTGCCCCGCGATGACTGGGCCAGCGAGGTGCAACTGGAGGTGGCGCAGGTGCTGGGCTTGGCGCCCGATGAGGTCAATTTTGATTTTGAAGCCGATCCGGTGAGCCAAGGCTCGCTGACCCGCGTGCATTGGGTGGGTTGCGATCAGGTGCAAATTCTGGCGCTCAGGGACGAGGTGCGTACGGCCGGTTGGCACCTCGACAGCGTCGAGCCCGCTTGGTACGCAGCCCATCGGGCGGTTTGCCACCTCAAAGGTGGGCTGGACAGCCTGCTCACGCAAGCCCCGCAAGACTGGCAATTCGATTTGACGGTGGATGAAGACCTGGGTCAATGGCAAGGGTTGGGCAGGGCCCCTGTGGAATGGAATGTGTTGTTGAAACAGGCCCTGCAATCGGCCGCCGGGCCGCGCCTGGTGGCCTCGGGTCTGGCGCTCAAAGCCTGGCTGTAACGATGGCCTTCAACCTTTTGCAATACCCTGCTTTGGCGAGCCAGCGCCGAAGTTTTCACCGCCGGTGGACCTTCCTGGCCGGTTTGGTGGTGGGTGGCCTGACGGCCTTGTGGTGGATGGCGGGGGTACAGGAACAACGGCTGCATCTTGAGCAAGAACGCGCCTTGCTGCAGTCCCGCATGAAGCAGGTGCAAACCCAGTTGGCGACTGACAAGGCCCTGCAGGCGCAGCACACCACATGGCAGCAGCAAGCCGCACATGTTCAAGCGTTGAAGGCGGAGTTACAGGCCTGGGAGGCCTTGCATCAGGCCTTGTTGCAGGAAGCAGGCCCGGACTCGGTGCAGTTGTTGCGCTTTCAGCTCGAGTCACAAACCCTGGAGTTGCACGGCCAGGCGATCAATTTGCAGCAAATGGCGCAGGCACAAGCGCGCTTGTCTGTGCCACTGGCTGACCCTGCGCGAGACAAAGCCTGGACACTGGTCAGCCTGCTGAATGCGTCGGGTGCAGACAACGCAGCCGCTCGGGCGATGCAAGAGTTTGTCTGGCAAGCCCATTGGCCGCAGTCGGGGCCGGGCCGCGTTGCCGCGGCCTCTGGCATAGACCGGCAACAGGCCGAGCCCGGCAGGGAGCGGCCATGATGCAACCCCGAGCATTGACCTGGCGTGCCTTGGCCCCTCCTTGGCGACTGGGTTGGCCCAGACTGTGGCGCGACCGGTGGCGCTGGTTGGCACGCCGCTGGGCATTTGCACTGGCCGGATTGGGGTTGGGTTTGCTTGGGGTAGGCAGCGGGCAACTCCAAGCCTTGGACGCGTTGTGGGAAAGTGAGGCTCAGGTGCACGACCTGCGGGCGCAACTTCTGGCGCAGCAAAAGCAGACCAGCAATGGGCCAGCAGCCCAGGCGGACTTGAACGCGCCAACGGGCCCGCCACAGGTCATGGCGTGGTGGCCAGTCCAGGGCACGCAGTCCGCAGTTTGGCCAGCACTGGAGCGTTTGTTCGCGCAACACGGCGTGCGTTTGTTGTCTTTGCGACCTGAGCCCGCCAGCCCCATGGGCGCTTGGTCCAGCCAGGCCGTGGCGTTGCGGTTGCAGGCACGCTTTGACGATTGGGTGGCCGTTTGGGCTGCCATGAACACCCGCGGCCCAGTTTGGGGCATTGAGCGTTTGCGCGTCACCCCCCAGGGCGGCGAGGTGGCCATCGAAGCCGTGTTGCGCCTGTGGCTTTCTCCGGCAGCAACGAGCACACCGGGTGGGGGCGCAGCGCTAGCGCCTGGTGCGATGTTTCCCAGTCCTGCCTCAGTTGCGTTGCGCTCCAGGGCAGTTGGTCCTGTCTTTGTGACGACGCCCTCGCCAATCGTGGCTTCTTCGGTGGCGGCCCTGAATTTCAAGGACGAGGACCCGGTGTCCTCGCAAACCGGGGCTGACTTGCAGTCGCGGACCTCAGCGCAAGAGAACCGGGCTTCGGTTTTGCAAACTGCGCTGTTTTCGCCTGACCCTGCCGATTGGCCCTTGGAGCAAGTTCGTCTGGCGGGCATTTGGCAGCATGCGCAGGACGCGCAGCTTATTTTGATGGCTGGACCCCATTGGGTGTCTGCCCGGGTGGGCCAACGCATCGGCACGCAAGGCCATGTGGTGCAGAGCATTCACGCCCGGGAGGTCCATTTGCGCTCTGCGCAAGGTCCGGTGCAGGTGATCGGTTTGGAAAAGGCAACGCGATGAGATCCAGTTCACTTCTTTTCAGCGCTTGCAAAAACCCGGTGTGGCTTGCCGCACAGTGTTGTTTGAGCTTTTGTGTGGCGTCTGTTGTGGAGGCGCAAACCCCTCAGCAGGCAAGCCCGACGATTTGGAGTGAACCTCCAGCTTTCAAGAGTGCCATCGCTCCAGGTTCCGCCGATGATCTTCGGCCCATCAGTCTGAACTTTCAGAATGTCGAGATCACCACTTTGCTGCAGGTATTTGCCGAGTTCACCGGCTTGAACTTGGTGGCTACCGACAGCGTGAAGGGCCAGGTGACGGTTCGGCTGACCAATGTGCCTTGGCCACAAGCCCTGACAATTGTGTTGCAGTCCAAGGGACTGGCTTCTCGCCAGGATGGGCGAGTGCTGTGGGTGGCTCCGCAGGGCGAATGGGCTCAGCGAGAAAAAATGCAACTTGAAGCCCAAGCCGCGCTGGAGTCCGTGAGCCCGGTGCAGACGATGAGCATGCGTCTGCAATATGCCCGGGCCACGGATGTCGCTCAGCGCTTGCAAGGGGCTGGATCGGGTGGTGGGGGCCGCTGGCTCAGCAGTCGGGGCAGTGTGCTGGCCGAGCCGCGCACCAACCAGCTGTTCGTCTCAGACCTGCCCCAGCGTCTGTTCGAGGTGCAAAAACTGTTGGTCCAGCTGGACATTCCCGTGCGCCAGGTGCTGATTGAGGCCCGTATTGTCGAGGCCGATGACCAGTTCGGACAATCGCTGGGCGTGCGTTTGGGGGCGGGCTTTGCAGTGCCCTTGCGTGTGAACCAACGGGCCAACACACTGGCTTTGGGGGCGGGCAATGCCGAGACAGGCGCAGGGGTGGTGACCGGCAACCAGGTCAAGTTGCCTGCCGGCTCGGCTGGGCAGACATTGAACACGCCTGCCAGTTTTGCGGTGTCCTTGTTCAACGCGGCGGCCGATCGGTTCATCAACGTGGAAATTTCTGCACTGGAAGCCGATGGCCGAGGCAAGGTGGTCTCGCGCCCCCGGGTGGTCACAGCCGACCAAACCAAGGCCTTGATCGAGCAAGGAACCGAATTGCCTTACCAGACCGCATCGGCCAGTGGCGCGACTTCGATCACTTTTCGCAAGGCCAACCTGAAATTGGAGGTGACGCCGCAAATCACCCCCGACGGCTCGGTGGTGCTGGAAGTGGACGTTAACCGCGACAGTGTGGGCCAGATCACCCCGGCTGGTTTTGCCATCAACACCAAGCACGTCAAGACCCAAGTGCGGGTGGAGGACGGCGGCACCGTGGTGCTGGGCGGTATATACGAAGAGACCGACCGCAACAACGAAGCCAAGGTGCCGGGTCTAGGGGATGTACCGGGCTTGGGCTGGTTGTTCAAGAACCGCGACCAGGCGCAGCGCAAAAGCGAGTTGCTGATTTTTTTGACGCCTCGCGTCATGGCCGATGGTCCGGCCGCAGTGCCGCCCTGAGGTCAGTGGAGCCTCTGTCTGTGGCTGTTCGTGGGGCAGCTCGGTGGCAAGGCCCCCAACCACGTCGAATACACTGGCAGGCCGCGAACCCTAAACCCCAGGCTTGGGGGCTGACGCTGATTTTTTTCTGCAAGAGACTTCCTTTGAGCATCATCTTTGTGGGCCTTCCCGGCTCGGGCAAAACCACCATTGGCCGCCAGTTGGCGCGCCGTCTTGGCCAGCCGTTTGTCGATTCCGACCATGAGATCGAGCACCGCCTGGGCTGCTCGATCCGGGAGTTTTTTGCCCGCGAGGGCGAGGACAGTTTCCGGAATCAGGAGCAGCAGGTGATCGACGAGTTGACGCAAACGCAGCAGGGCGTGATCGCCACGGGGGGCGGTGCCGTTTTGCGCGAAGCCAATCGACGGCATATGCATGAACGTGGCCAGGTGATCTACTTGCGATCCACACCGGAAGATGTATTTCGGCGCGTGCGCCATGACACCGCCCGCCCTTTGCTTCAGGTGGACGACCCGCTCAGCCGTTTGCGCACCTTGTTCGCATCGCGAGATCCGCTGTACCGAGAAGCGGCGCACTTTGTCATCGAAACCGGCCGCCCTTCGGTGGCCATGCTGGTCAACATGATTTGCATGCAGCTGGAGTTGGCGGGACATTTGCCGCTGAAAGATCAGGCTGGGACTTAGCGTTCAGCGTTCAGCGTTCAGCGTTCAACGCTCAACACCCCCCTGTTTACCCTGATGTGAACAGGCGCATGCGTGTGGGTCGCAAAACTGGTGCAGAATAGAACGATCGTTCTTTTTTTGATGCACCATGACCGACACCCCAAACACGCGCAAAACTGAGCTTTCTCCCGCTGCCGAAAATGGCCGCCGTGTGCTGATCAAAGGTCAGCAAACCAAGGCGGCCATCATTGACGCTGCCTTGGGCTTGGCCTCGCAAATTGGTCTGGAAGGTCTGTCGATTGGCGCGGTGGCCGAAGTCACCGGGATGAGCAAATCGGGCGTATTTGCCCACTTCGGCTCGCGCGAAGAGTTGCAGATTTCTGTTATCCGTCAATACCACGACCGATTCGAGTCGGAGGTGTTTTACGCCGCCATGCAAAAGCCCAGAGGTTTGCCGCGCCTGCAGTCCCTGTTTGACAACTGGATGGTGCAGACCTCGGCCGAGATCGATTCCGGCTGCATCTACATCAGCGGCGCGGTCGAGTTTGACGACCGCAGCGGTCCGGTGCGCGACGCGCTGGCCTCCTCGGTGTTCACTTGGCAAACCGCTTTGCGCCGGGCTGTGGAGCTGGCCCAGGACGAGGGCCAACTCAGCCGCGTGTCCGATGCCCATCAGATCGCTTTTGAAATCCATGGCCTGATTTTGGCGCTGCATTACGAGGCCCGCTTTTTGCGCAACCCCAGCGCTGCCGACCGTGCCCGCCAAGGCTTTCAGCACATCCTGGCCCGCTATGCAGGCCCTGGCACACTGGCCGCCACCGCGCCAGATGACGCTCCCCAACCGCCCAAGCTCGTGGCCGTGCCCAAGGCCCGTCGCAAGCCGACCCACGACTGATTTTCCCCACCCATCCACACTGACGTAACGACCCAAGGAGTCCTGCCGTGCCCCTCTACCACCCGCCCCTTCGAGACATGCAGTTTGTTTTGCACGAGTTGCTTGATGTGAGCGCTGAACTCAAAGCCTTGCCCAAGCACGCCGACACCGACGCCGACACCATCAACGCGGTGCTCGAAGAAGGTGGCAAGTTTGCCGCCGAGGTGGTCTTTCCCCTCAACATCTCGGGCGACACCCAAGGCTGCCAACTGGATCGCAACACGCACGAAGTCAAGGCGCCCGACGGTTTCAAAGAAGCCTATGCGCAATACGTGGCCGGTGGCTGGCCATCGCTGAGCTGCGACCCCGACTTTGGCGGCCAAGGCTTGCCCTTTGTGGTGAACCAGTGCTTTTACGAAATGCTCAACTCGTCCAACCAGGCCTGGACCATGTACCCGGGCTTGAGCCATGGCGCTTACGAGTGCCTGCACGCGCACGGCACGCCCGAGCAAAAAGCCCTGTACCTGCCCAAGCTCACAAGCGGCGAGTGGACCGGCACCATGTGCCTGACCGAGCCGCATTGCGGCACCGACCTGGGGATGTTGCGCACCAAGGCCGAGCCGCAAGCCGACGGCACTTACAAGCTGACTGGCCAAAAGATCTTCATCAGCGCAGGCGAACACGACCTGGCCCCCAACATCGTGCACCTGGTGCTGGCCCGCCTGCCCGATGCGCCGCCCGGCAGCAAAGGCATCAGCCTCTTCATCGTGCCCAAGTTCAATGTGGCCGCTGACGGCAGCATGGGTGAGCGCAATGGCATCTACTGCGGCGGCCTGGAGCACAAGATGGGCATCCACGGCAACGCCACCTGCCAGATGGTTTTGGACGAAGCCGTGGGCACCCTGGTGGGCCAGCCCCACAAAGGTCTGGCCGCCATGTTCGTGATGATGAACGCCGCTCGCCTGGGCGTGGGCAACCAGTCGCTGGGCCTGACCGAGGTGGCTTACCAAAATGCTTTGGCCTACGCCAAAGACCGCGTTCAAATGCGCTCGCTCACCGGCGTCAAAGCCCCCGGCAAACCCGCCGACCCGATCATCGTCCACCCCGATGTGCGCCGCATGCTCATGACGGCCAAGGCTTACGCCGAAGGTGGCCGGGCTCTCGCTTGCTACTGCGCCTTGCTGCTCGACAAAGAGATCAACCACCCCGACGAGGCTGTGCGGGCCGAGGCCGCCGAGGTCGTGGCCCTGCTCACCCCCATCGTCAAGGCCTTCACCACCGACAACGCGTGGGAGGCGACATCGGCCTGCCAACAAGTATTTGGCGGCCACGGCTACATCAGAGAGTGGGGCATGGAGCAGTACGTGCGCGACGCCCGCATCAACATGATTTACGAAGGCACCAACACCATCCAGTCGCTCGACTTGCTGGGCCGCAAAGTGCTGGGCAACCAAGGCGCCACACTCAAAAAGTTTGGCAAACTGGTCGAGCAATTGGTCAAGGCCGAAATGGCCAACGAAGCCATGGGCGAATTCATCAAGCCGCTGGCCGATCTGGGCCAAAAACTCACGCAGTTGACGGGCGAAGTGGGCATGAAAGCCATGAGCAACGCCGACGAAGTAGGCGCTGCGGCGGTCGACTATTTGCGCGTGGTGGGCCACTTGGTGCTCGGTTACTTCTGGGCCCGTTCGGCACAGATTGCACTGGCTAAATTGGCCGAGGCCGAAGAAGAAGCCCAGCGCCCCGACCCGTTCTACCAAGCCAAATTGCAAACCGCGCGTTTTTACTTCACCCGCTTGATGCCCGAGACCTCCAGCCTGATGCGGCGCATCCGCGCGGGCAGCGATGTGCTGATGGACACCGACGCTGCGCTGGCATAAGTCACTGAAAGGAATGAACATGATCAAGCCAACATTTGCATTGACCCTGGGCCTGTTCACCTTGCTAGCGCAAGCACAAATGACGCCGGTGGGCCTGTGGCGCAGCATCGACGACGAGAGCAAGCAGCCTAAAGCAGAAATCCGCATCACCCAAACGGCCAATGCAGGCCTGTCGGGCGTGGTCGAAAAAGGACTACAAAACAACCCTAACACTGAACCCAACTGCACTTTGTGTACCGACGACCGAAAAGGCAAGCCCAAAATCGGCATGGAAATCATCCGGGGCGGTCAACAAAGTGACGGCAAAGCGGTATGGGAAGGGGGCAAAATCCTCGATCCCGAGAACGGCAAGAACTACAGCCTGCGCCTGACCCCCATCGAGGGCGGCAAAAAGCTGGAAGTTCGGGGCTACATCGGTGCCCCCCTGTTGGGCCGCACCCAAACCTGGATTCGGGTTCAGTAAACCCTATCGCCTCGCAAGACCCCACGACACCATGCAACAAGGACCTCCATGTCTGACATCCTGACCCACACCGACGCGGGGGTGATGACCATCACCTTCAACCGCCTTGACAAAAAGAACTCCATCACCGTGGCCATGTACGCGGCCATGGCCGATGCCGTGGCCCGTGCCGGGTCTGATCCCAGCGTCCGCGTGGTGCTGTTTCAGGGACACGAAAGCATCTTCAGCGCAGGCAATGACATTGGTGACTTTCTGAACCAACCGCCCAGCACGCAAGACTCGCCCGTGTTCCGCTTCTTGCGCGGCATCGCCACCTTCGAAAAACCCTTGCTCGCCGCTGTGGCCGGGCCTGCAGTGGGCATCGGCACCACCCTGCTGTTCCATTGCGACCTGGTCTATGCCGGAGACAACGCCGCGTTCTCCATGCCTTTTGTCAACCTGGGCCTTTGCCCCGAGGCGGCGTCCAGCCTGCTGGCCCCGCGCATGTTCGGTTACCACCGCGCCGCCGAAGCCCTGCTCATGGGCGAGCCCTTTTTTGCCGAAGCCGCGCAAGAAGTCGGCCTGGTCAACCGTGTCGTGCCTCCCACCGAAGTCAATGGCTATGCGCAGGCACAAGCCCGCAAGCTGGCCGCCAAACCTTTGACTTCACTGATCGCCACCAAGCGCCTGATGAAAGGCGACACCCAAGCCGTGCTGCAAAAGATGGACGAAGAGGGACAAAGCTTTGGCCGCATGCTGCGCGAACCCGCCGCCAAAGAAGCCTTTGGCGCCTTCATGGAAAAGCGCAAGCCTGACTTTTCCAAACTCTGAAATTACCCCCGCAGGAGCGGTCTCTGACCGCGATCAGTTTCATCGCGGTCTGAGACCGTTCCTACAGCGGGTGACCAGCGCAATTTTTGATGTCGCACACGGCCTTGGACAACCTGTCCAGTCGGTGATGGCCCTGAGTGAGTGGCCATCGATAAAATCCCCAGATGCCCCATCGCAACACTCCCCCCGTCGTTCTGGAACCCGAGTACATCGAAGGCTTTCGCCAGATCTACGAAGAAAAAATTGTCTTTAACAAGACGCTTGGCCTGAAAATGGTCAAGGTCACGCCCGAAGGGGTGGAGGCCCGCATTGACATGCGGCCCGAGATGGTCGGTCACTTTGCCTACAACCGCATCCATGGCGGCGTCATCAGCGCGGTGCTCGACGCGGTTGGAAGCGCGGCCGTGATGGCCGCACTGGCGGCCAAGCACATGGACGAGCCGCCCGCCAAGCGCCTGGAGCGCTTTGCCAAGCTGGGCACCATCGATTTGAGGGTGGACTACTTGCGCCCTGGCATTGGCGAGTACTTCACCATCACTGCCAACGCTTTGCGCGTGGGCTCGCGCGTGGGGTCGTCTCGCATGGAGTTTTGCGGGCCCGACGGGACCTTGATGTCGACAGGCGCTGCGGCTTACATCGTGTCCTGAGCGCCCCAGCGATTCACTCGGCAGGCACGGGTCTGGGCTTGCCTTGGTCGTCCACCGCCACATAGGTCAGGTTCGCTTCGGTGACCTTGATGTACTGGCCTTGCAGCTGAAAGCGTTCGGCAAACACCTCGACCTTGACGGTGACCGAGGTGCGGCCCACCCGCACGATGCGCGAGAAAAACGACAGGATGTCGCCCACCTTGACGGCCTGTTTGAAGATGAACTCGTTGACCGCCACGGTCACCATGCGGCCGCGCACGCGCCGCGCGGGCAACACGGCTCCAGCCAAATCGACCTGGGCCATGACCCAGCCGCCAAAAATATCGCCGCTGGCATTGCAGTCAGCAGGCATGGGGATGACTTTGAGCACCAGCTCTTGGTCAGTGGGCAAAGACACGGTGTTGGGGCGTTGGGTTTCAGACATGGGCACAATCGGTGGTTAACGTTGAACTGGATTGTCCTTTATGCGCCAACACGGCGAACCTGCCGCTTCTGCTTCCCCCCATTCACCTCAACCCGGTACAGCTTCCGACAAGGCTGCCCAGCCGCCTGCAGGCAATGATTGGAAAACCCTCTCGCGCCTCTTGCCTTATTTGTGGCAATACAAATGGCGTGTGGTGATTGCCCTGAGCCTGATGGTGTGTGCCAAGCTGGCCAACGTCAGTGTGCCCCTGCTGCTCAAAGAGCTGGTGGACGCCATGAGCCTCAAGCCCGGCGACCCGCAGGCCGTGTTGGTGGTACCGGTGGCATTGTTGGTGGGTTACGGCGCTTTGCGTTTGCTGACCTCTGCGTTCACCGAGCTGCGCGAATTGGTGTTTGCCAAAGCCACCCAAGGCGCTTCGCGCAGCATCGCCTTGGAAACCTTCGAGCACTTGCACGCTTTAAGCCTGCGCTTTCATCTGGCGCGGCAGACCGGCGGCATGACGCGTGACATCGAGCGAGGCGTGCGCGGCATCGAGTCGCTGATTTCGTATTCGCTCTACAGCGTCATCCCGACCTTGATCGAGGTGGGCCTGGTGCTGACCATTTTGGCCGTCAAGTTCGACGCTTGGTTTGCAGGCATCACGTTGACAGCCTTGGTGTTTTATATTTTCTTCACCGTGCGCGTGACCGAATGGCGCACCCAATTTCGCAAGCAGGCCAACGAGTTTGATTCGGCTGCCCACACGCGAGCGGTTGACTCGCTCTTGAACTACGAAACCGTCAAATACTTTGGCAATGAGCGGTTCGAGGCGGGTCGCTACGACGAAAGCCTGGAGCGCCTGCGCTTGTCGCGCCTGAAGGCGCAAACCTCTTTGTCCTTGCTCAATACCGGGCAGCAGCTCATCATCGCTGCGGCTTTGGTGACCATGCTTTGGCGCGCTACCGAAGGTGTGGTGGCTGGGCGCATGACCTTGGGCGATTTGGTCATGATCAATGCCTTCATGATCCAGCTCTACATCCCGCTCAACTTTCTGGGTGTGCTGTACCGGGAGATCAAGCAAAGCCTGACCGACCTGGACAAGATGTTTGTGCTGATGGACCGCGAGCGCGAAGTGGCCGATGCGCTGGGTGCGCCCGCTCTGACCTTGCAAGGCGCACCCGATGTGGTGTTTGACCGCGTGTCGTTTGCTTACGAACCCGATCGCCCGATCTTGAAAGACATCAGCTTCATGATTCCGGCCGGCAAAACCGTGGCGGTGGTCGGCCCTTCGGGCTCGGGCAAGTCCACGCTGGCGCGCCTGATGTTCCGTTTTTACGATGTGCAGCAGGGCTTCATCCGCATTGCAGGGCAAGACATTCGGCAGGTCACGCAAACGAGTGTGCGCCAAGCCTTGGGCATCGTGCCGCAAGACACGGTGCTGTTCAACGACAGCGTGGCCTACAACATTGCTTATGGTCGGCCCGGTGCCACCCAGGCCGAGATTGAGGGCGCTGCGCGTTCGGCCCGCATCCACGACTTCATCGCCTCCACCCCCAAGGGCTACCGAACCTCGGTGGGCGAGCGCGGGCTGAAGTTATCGGGTGGCGAAAAGCAGCGCGTGGCCATCGCCCGCACCTTGCTCAAGGACCCGCCGATTCTGGTATTTGATGAAGCCACCTCGGCACTCGACTCGGCCAATGAACGCGCGATCCAGTCCGAGCTGGCCAATGTGGCGCAAAACAAAACCACGCTGGTGATTGCGCACCGCCTGTCCACAGTGGTCGACGCGCACGAGATTTTGGTGATGGAGGCCGGGCAAATCATCGAGCGCGGCAACCATGCCGAGTTGCTGGCCCAACAAGGCCGCTACGCCAGCATGTGGGCGATGCAGCAGTCGGCCGAATGAGTGCCGGCCCTGCCAAGATGTCGCTGCATCCACGCCTGAGCTGACGCGAGCAACCCGTTCTTTGACGGGTGCTTCCTTGACTTCAGCGCTCGTCGAAACTCACCACCACGCGGCCGCTGGTGGGGCGTGCCTGGCAGGACAAGATGAACCCTTGCTCGACTTCGGGTTTTTCGAGGGTGAAGTTCTTCTCCATGTCGGTTGTGCCTTCCATGACCTTGCAGCGGCAGGTGCAGCAAACCCCGGCCTTGCACGAGTAGGGCAGGTCCAGACCCAATGACAAGGCGATGTCCAGAATCTTCTCGTTGCGGTTCATCGGCAGGTTGTAGGGCTTGCCGTCGAGCACCACGGTGAGTTGCACTTCACCTTGCTCGCGTGTTGCGGGCTGGCCCAGAACGGCTTGGGCGCGGGCTTCGGGTGTCAGCGCATCGAGCGTGGGCGAGCCAAAGCGCTCGGTGTGGATGCGGTCGGCCTTCAAGCCTGCGCTGAGCAGCGCCTGCTCGGTGGCTTCGATCATGGCCTCGGGGCCGCACACGAACACTTCGTCCATGCTGCCCACGGGCAAGAAGGCGTCGATGATGGCCTGAACTTTGGCGGCATCAATGCGCCCTTCCAGCAAAGGCACTTCTTGCGCTTGGCGCGACAGGATGTGGATCAGCGTCAGACGTGAAGGGTAGCGGTCTTTCAGGTCTTGCAGCGCTTCGTTGAACATCACACTGTCCATGCGCCGGTTGCCATAAACCAAGGTGAATTTGCTGTCAGACTGCTCTTCCAGGGTGCTCGACAAGATGGACAGGATGGGCGTGATGCCAGAGCCTGCGGCAAAGCCCACGCGGTGGATGGCGCGGGGGCGTTGCACCACAAAACGGCCATCGGGTGGCATCACGCGCAAGGTGTCGCCCGCTTTGAGTTGGGTGGCCGCCCAGTTGGAGAACACGCCCCCATGCACCGGGCGAATGCCCACCTCGAGCATGCCTTGTTTTTGCAGCTGGCTGCGGGCCGAGCTGATGGAGTAGCTGCGTCGCACATCGGTGCCAGCAATGTCGGCGCGCAAGGTCAGGAACTGGCCGGGCTGGAAGTCGAAGCTGCTGCGCAGCTCGGTGGGCACGTTCAGCGTGATCGCCACCGCTCCAGCCGCTTCGGGGTTGATGCGTGCGATCGGGAGGTCATGAAATCGGGGTGCGGACATGGCTTGAGGCTCTGAAGCTGGGTGGCTTGTGGCCGCTCAGTAAGGTTTGAAGTAATCGAAGGGCTCCATGCAGGCCAGGCACCGGTAAAGGGCCTTGCAAGCGGTCGAGCCGAAATGGGAAGTTTCGGTGGTGTTGGCCGAGCCACACTGCGGGCAGTGCACCACCTCGGCTTTGGCCCCGCGCGCTGCAAACTGCACTACGCTGGCCGCCCCTGTGCCGCTGCTGGCGCAGGCATGCGGCGGGGCGATGCCATAAGCGCGCAGTTTGTCTTTGGCGGTTTCACTCATCCAATCGGTGGTCCAGGCCGGGGCCAGCTGCGTGACCACGCGACCTTGCAGGCCGTGGGCTTGCAACAGGGATTTCACATCGTCCTCGATCTGGCCCATCGCCGGACAGCCGCTGTAAGTGGGCGTGATGACCACTTCCAACCCCTCATCACTTGCGCGCACGTCGCGCAAAATGCCCAGCTCGCGCAAAGTGACCACCGGGATTTCCGGGTCGGTCAAGCTGTCGAGCAGGGTCCAAGCGCGGGCCACATCGGCGGTGCTGG